>JALVEU010000056.1 GCA_027030565.1 Gammaproteobacteria bacterium
ACAATAGACGAGGCTAAGCATGTAGAGCCGAGGGTGGAGGGCTCGCGGACGCGGGTTCGATTCCCGCCGCCTCCACCAATACCACAAGGCCAACCCGCTCGGGTTGGCCTTTTTCATTGCGGAAGGTTTTGTTTTCCGGGGGGTCCCTGCAGAAAGCTGCGGACTTCGAGAGTCGGCCTTCCGCCTGCACCAGCTTGGGATGAGCTTGTAGTGAATTCTGATGTACGGCGTGATCAGGCGATGCCCTTCTATGGCCGGTGTTGCTGTTCAGCTGAATCCCATCCCTGAACTTCGCTTCATCGATGACCTTGGCCAGGTCGTTGAATCCACGGATTCTGCGCCAGCGCTGCTCGGCGCCCATCCCCGTCATGCCGATTGGGCTCCCGATCGCATGTTTCACTTGCGGGCGCCGAGCAACTCCATCACCTTGCGCCAGCCCGCTTCGGCCTGCGGGCCGGCCCTCCGGAACACCTCGGCCAACTGCGCCCTCTGCTCTCCCGTCAGCTTCTCCTCCAGCCGCCGCCCCTTGGGTGTGAGCCGCAGCCGCTTCACACGGCGGTCCCGGGAGTCCTGCTTCGACTGGATGTAGCCCTCCTCGATCAGCTGGCGCAGCGGGCGGTGCAGGTACTGTTTGCTCACCCGCATGATCCCCAGCAGTTCGTTGACGCTGCAACCCGGATTACGCCCCACGAAGTACAGAATCCGGTGATGCACCCGCGAGTAGCCCAGGGCCTTCAGGCGTTCGTCTGGATGGGCGGTGATGGCGCGAAAGCCGAAATGCAGTGCCTCCAGCGCCTGGTTCAGACGATCTACTTCTTCCTGGGATCGCTTCGTGTCAACCATATTGACATTCTAGCGGAATCGGCGGCATGATGACATGTGTCAATACCATTGACTCATAGCGGAGCTGGAAATGAACAGGGGGGTCTGCTGGCTCGACGGAAAACTTCTGCCTCTCGATCAGGCTTGCCTTCCCGTGCTGGATCATGGCCTGCTCTACGGCGACGGGGTGTTCGAGGGCATCCGCTTCTACGCAGGCGTCCCATTCCTTCTGCGTGAACACCTGCGCAGGCTGCGGCACTCGGGCCATGTCATCGCACTGGATATCCCATGGGAAGATGACCAACTGGCCGAAATCACGATGTCTGTCGTCGATGCCTTCGAGGGCGAGGACGGCTACATCCGCATGATCGTCACCCGCGGGGACGGGCCGTTGGGCATCGACCCCGCACCCTGCAGCTCGCCCCGGCTGATCGTGATCGCCAGTGACCTGGAGATGGTCAACCATGCAGCGCGGGGCGAGGGGGTTCGCCTCATTACGGCCGCAACCCGCCGCCTGCCGCCCGACGGTCTCGACCCGCGGATCAAGAGCCTCAACTACCTGAACCACATCCTGGCGCGCATCGAGGCCAACCGGGCCGGCGCCGACGAGGCGGTGCTGCTCAATGCCCAGGGACGCGTGGCCGAGGGCACGGCCGACAACCTGTTCGTGGTTCGGGAAGGTCGGTTGCTCACGCCACCGGTCATCGACGGCGCCCTGCCCGGTATCACGCGCGCGCTGATCCTGCAGCTGGCCGACGAAATGGGTATCGAGGCATGTGAACAATCACTGGCGCCCTACGACCTGCACACTGCCGACGAGTGTTTTCTCACCGGAACCGGCGCCGAGTTGATCCCGGTCCGTGACATCGACGGGCGCGCCATGAAGACCTGCCCGGGGCCGGTATTCCAGTGCTGCAACCAGGCCTTCCGGCAGGCCATACGACGACACTGCGGAGGAGAGACCAGATGAACGGCGGCCCCCCGATCCTGAACATCCACGAGGTGCCGCTGCAGGATTGGCGCCACGGCGAGCGCTACCAAGCGCGCATGGCTCAGCTTGGCAGGCCACTGGGCGCCAGGAAGCTCGGTTATCGCATCGTGGTCCTGCCGCCGGGAAAAGCCGCCTGGCCCGTGCATGCCCATCTGGTCAACGAGGAGATGTTCTTCATCATCGAGGGCAGCGGCCTGCTGCGGCTGGGTGAGAAGACCTGGCCCCTGGCCGCCGGCGACGTGGTGGCCGTGCCGCCCGGCCCCGACACCCCGCACCAGATCGTCAATGACGGCGCCTCCGATCTGAAATACCTGTGCGTCAGCACCATGGAGGAGCCCGATATCGTGCTGATGCCCGACTCGGGCAAGGTCAATATCATGGCCGGCAGTCCGCCGGGCGGCGACAAGTCGGCCAGAACCCTGTCGGTGTGTCTGCCGCTCGATGCTGCGGTGGATTACTGGGAAGACGAAGATTGACCACCAAGCAGGTTCCGCTGCTCGCCCCAAAACCTCGGTGGATCCACGGCCAAGTCGAGCAACATGACACGACCCGACGACAAGCCGGCCGAGGATCGCGACTGGAAGCCCCAATCGCACGTGGATCGGCTTCGCCCCGGACGAACCGACGCAACGCGAGCCGTCGACCCTGAGAGCGCCCCTGGGTCTACCCGGGCTGGCTCATGCAACCGCTCCCTGAACGGTTACCATGGCGGAGGGCACTGAAGACGGACCATAAGGGTGAACGGGCTGCAGACCGACAACCCATCCCACTTCGAACGAGAGGGCATGGTGGCGGTCATCCGAGTCGCCGCCGTGGCGTTGCTCGCCTATACCGGCTGCCCGATCGTTCGACCGTTCACCGTTCCCATCCTCTGGGGCATCATCATGAGTGCCGCTCCGACAGTCGGTGAACACAGGGGGAAACCATGCGCCATCTGTTGATTGCTGGCTTCGCCAGGGGGACCACGGCCGACGAGATTCGCCAGGCCCTGGAAAAGGCGGGAGTACCGGTGACGGAGATCCGGATCGAGATGGGCAACCGTGAAGGCCGTGATGTGGCACTCGTAGGTGTGGACACCGACGAGACCGGGATCCGGGTCCTCGCCGAGCGCATCGACGGCTTCGTGTGGAAGGGACACCGCTTGCAGGCGGAACACACCCTGTTGTTCGAGTGACCGGCCGGTACGGCGCGCCCGGCTCCGTGTGCGTCTCCGGTCGGAACGCCCCGGTTTCCCGGGTCTCTGCGGCAGGCGCCCCCGAATGCTCAGCAGACGATCGAGCAAGGCGCCGCGGCGACTCGGCGGCCGCGCCGAAGACACCCTTCCGGGTCGCATCTGCCACGGGCAAGGTGGTCCGGATCGGCTGTCTGCTTCTGGCAGGGCTGCTGCCTGCCTGTACCGTGCTGGGACCCGACTACCAGGAACCCGATGTGGGTTGGCTCGAACGCTGGGACGCCACGCTCCACGGGCTGGCCGGAGAGGGCGGGGAGGCGCAGCCGCTGCGCTTCTGGTGGCGCGTGTTCGGCGACCCGGTGCTCGACCGGCTCGTGGAGGTCGCCACCGAGAACAACCGGGACCTGCGTCAGGCGGCGCTGCGGATCTTCGAGAGCCGGGCGCTGGCCGGCATCGCCACCGCCGGCCGTTACCCGCAGGTACAGCAGGCGAGCGGTGCACTGGACTACGTGGCCAGCACCCGGGACGCCGGCGGGGGGCGAAGTTTCGTGGAATACAACACCGCGCTCACGGTGGGCTGGGAGCTCGATTTCTGGGGGCGCTTCCGGCGCGCCATGGAGTCTGCGGACGCGGCGTTCTTTGGCGCCATCGAGAACGAGCGCGCCGTGCAGGTGCTGGTCCATGCCGACGTGGTGGATCGCTACTTCGCCTACCGCGTGCTGCAAGAGCGCATCCGGATCGCCCGACGCAACGCCGAGATCCAACGGCGCAGCTTCCAGATCGCCACCGAGCAGTACCACAGCGGCAACACCTCGGAGCTGGACTTGCAGCAGGCCAAGACCCAGTATCTGGCGACCTTGGCGGCCATACCGGATCTGGAAATGCGCTTGCGGCAGACGGCCAACGCCTTGGCCGTCCTGCTCGGGCGGGTGCCTGGCGATCTTCCGGAGCTGTCCTCGGCGGAAGGCTCTTACCGGCTGCCCCTGGCGCGCGACCTGCATGTCTCCGGGCTGCCCACGCGTCTCCTGCTGCGCCGCCCGGACGTGCGGGCGGCGGCCTGGGCGGTGGCGGCGCAGTCGGCGCGGATCGGCGTGGTCCTGGCCGAGCTCTATCCAGCCGTCTCGCTCCTGGGTACGCTCCAATGGGCGGGCGGTACACTGGCCGGCACGCCGGATGCGGGGATGCTGACCCTGGGCCCCGGGCTGCGCTGGAACATCTTCGACTACGGGGCGATCCGAAACAACGTGCGCTTGCAGGACGCGCGTCTGCAGCGGACGATCGAGGCGTATCAGAACACGGTGTTGCAGGCCGTGCGCGAAGTGGACAATGCCGCCATCGCGGTGGTCAAGACCGAAGAGCAGGCCGGGCTCCTGGATCAGACGGTGGCCTCGGCCCGCCGCGCCTTGCAGATCGCCAACACGCGCTATCGAGAAGGATATTCCGATTTCCAGCGGGTGCTGGACGCCCAACGCGCCCTTGTCTCCCAGACCGATCGGCAGGTGATCAATCGCGGTACGCACCTGGCCGCCGTGATCCAGCTCTACAAAGGGTTGGGGGGTGGCTGGTCCCCGCGTGCAGTGGAAGCCCTCCTGCCCGCCGATACACGCACCCAGATGAAGGAGCGGACGGACTGGGGACGGCTGCTGGAGGCCCCACTGCCGGTCGTACCCGCTTCGCCTGCGCCAGCCGAGGAACCCAGCCGTGAGTGACGAAGAACGCCTGGAGGCGGAACCGAAGCCGCCAGCCGAAGACGCCGTGGCGGCCACGCGGTCGGTCCGGCGAGGCACGCTCGTGGTCCTGGGGCTCCTCGTGGCGACGCTGGTCTGGTACTTGCTGGCAGACCGCTTCACCCCTTACACCACCCAGGCCCGGGTGCAGGGCTTCGTGGTCGGCGTCGCGCCCAAGGTCTCGGGTGTCATCGTGCAGGTGTGGGTCAAGAACGACCAGGAAGTCCGGCCCGGTGACCGCCTCTTCCGCAT
>JALVEU010000057.1 GCA_027030565.1 Gammaproteobacteria bacterium
CCGTCCGGGGCCGTGTTGCAGCCGTGCGGGCTGTTGGAGATGGGGATATAGCGCGTATAGGGCGAGCCCTTGCGCCCGTCCAGCACCGGTACCCCGTTCATCTCCTTGAAATCGCCCTTCTTGACCCCCTCCTCGATGCGCTTGATGTCGAACACCACGGCCCAGTCCTGCTCGTTGGCCGTCATCTCCTCCAGGGTGACGCCCTCCTCGCCGTTGTAGCAGGTCGAGACCGCATAGCGACCCTGGTAGTCGGCGTCGCAGTTGTCGAGGTTGCCGTCCACGATCACTTGCCAGGCCACCTTCATGGTGTCGCCGTCGATGGCCGTGAAGATGGCGTGGTACTTCTCCGGCTCGTCCAGGACACTGCCGTCGTTGGGCATCGGTACCCGGTGCTCGCCGTTGGCGAACACGTAGCCGGTGCGCGGATATTTCTGCGGGCGCAGGCCGTGGATGTCGGCGGCGTTGGGAATCTCGATGATCTTGTCGCACTTCATGACGTCGCAACGGACCCGCGCCACGCGGGTGTTGGCCTTGTCGTTCATGAACAGGTAACGCCCGTCGTAGGTGCCGTCCGTGAACGACATGTGTGGATGGTGCAAATCGCCGTTGAGCCAGATGCCACCGCGTGATTCCAGGAATTTCCTGGTTTCCGGCAGCAAGCCCTCGGTGAGGATCTTGCGGCTCTCGTTGGTCAGCCCCCAGCCGGTGGCGCTGCAGCGATTGAACACCGGGATGCGCATCAGCTCACGCATGGACGGCACGCCGAACACGCGCAGCTCGCCCGTCTGCCCGCTGCTCCAGAAACCGTAGTACTCGTCGAGATCACCCGGCGCCACTTCGGCCCTGTTCCGGCGCGCCGCTCGTGTGACGGACGGCGCCAACAGCGCACCGGTCAATCCTGCCACCCCGCCGGTGCCGGCAAGCGTCGCGAGTTTGAGTGATCCTCCAAGCAATTCCCTGCGGGTGATGCCCTCCCCTGGTTCGCGTTTGCTGGACATGAGCTCTACCTCCCTCGGTTCCCAACCGATGTCGGGTTTGACGGATGGCCCCGATCCTGCGCCGGGGTGCCTTTCAAACGGGCTTCATCGCTCGGCCTCACGCTGCCTGCGGATCTCCTCGAGCACCACCGAAACCTCGACCCGGTCGGCGGTGGACAGGGCTGCCGTCCGCTCGCGCCTGAGGCGCTTCTGAATCATCACGGGACACTTCTGATCGTCGAAATACAGCTCCTGGCAGTGGAGGCAGTACAGACATTCGTTGACGTTGATCTGACCTTCGCGGTGGATCGACTGCACCATGCATTCGTTGGCACAACGCTGGCAGGGGCTGCCGCATTCCTTGTAGCGTTTGAGCCATTCGAACATGCGCAGCCGCCCCGGGATTGCCAAGGCTGCGCCCAGCGGGCAGATGTAGCGGCAGTAGAAGCGCTCCACGAACAGACCCGCCGCCAACGTCAACACGGCAAACAACACGAAGGGCCACTCACGCGCAAACTTGAGCACGATAGCGGTCTTGAAGGGCTCGACTTCTGCCAGTCGCTCTGCCCAGCCCAGGGAATGGAGCGAAAAACCAAACAGCACAAGAAAGATGACGTACTTGACGGCCCAGAGCCGTTCATGCAGTGCCCAAGGCACCGTCCACTGCGGAATCCGCACGGCCTTGGCCAGCTTGCTGATCAGCTCCTGCAGGGCCCCGAACGGACACAGCCAGCCGCAGTAGGGACCG
This sequence comes from Gammaproteobacteria bacterium, assembly GCA_027030565.1. Classification (GTDB taxonomy): domain Bacteria; phylum Pseudomonadota; class Gammaproteobacteria; order JAJDOJ01; family JAJDOJ01; genus JALVEU01. The sequence goes on from JALVEU010000057.1 coordinate 1,726, forward strand.
CGGCCCCAGAACAGCAACCCCGCTGCAGTCGCCCCCCAGAGCACGAAGATCAGCGGCTCCATGAGGAAATACTCCCAGTCGAAGCCACTCGCCAGGGCATTGAACACGGTGAGGATGTTCACCACCGAAAGCTGCGCATTTGCATACCAGCCGATCCCCACCAGAGTGAACAACAGAAACCCGACCCGCAGCGTCTCCTTCAGCCGGGGACGCTGCACCACCCAGTTCTGGAAGAAAAAGATCAGCGTCAGAAGCCCCAGCGCCATCACCAGCACGGACAGCTCGATCCGTTTGGCGACCCACATTTTGGTCCACAGCGGGGCCTTCGGGCCGAACAGCTCGGGAAACAGCGCGGCCAACCCCCCGGGCGCCTCCGGGGCGGGCAAGGGTTTGAGATAGCGCTGCGGCAACCGATAATCGAGATCGAAAGTCAGAAAGGCCTTGGTGGTAGGCCCCGTTCTGCGCCCCACCAGCAGCTCCACGCGCCACGGTCCGGCCGGATCCAGCTTTTGGTCTTCCGGGACGATGAATAGATCCACCTCATCCAGGTCGGGGGCACCTTCGGCTGCGATCGCCCGCAGCCGCTGGTGATCTCGGTCCCGAAACCGGATCAGCGTGTCCCCTTGGATGACCTGGAAACGATCAAAGATGCCGCCCCGGACGTATCCCGAGCCCTTGAACGAATAGCGGCCGCGGGCGGCCAGGAGGATGGCCTGCTGGCCCGGTTTGAGCCGGGCGGTCAGATTGGCATAGCGGCGTTCGCCGAGCAGGCTGCGGCCGATGGTGGGCACCGAGACCAGGGCCGCATAGAGGTCGATGAACAGGTCGTTCGGATCGCCCGGCTCCGGACGCTGGGCCGCCTGCGGGTCCCCCAGCCGTTCAAAGGCGGCATTGACCTGGCCGATGGTCAGCTTCAGGTGGGCCACCGAGCCATCCTCCAGCAGGGCTCGCCAGCTCCGAACCTCGGACAGCGCCATATCCACCTCGGGGCGGGGACCCTCGTGCTCCGGTTCCGGACCGAGACCGCCCAGCCTCAAGGCGCGCGCCACCTTGATGGCAGAGCGCAGGATGCTGTCGTCGATCACCATGACCGTGACGGTGGCCCCGGTCACCACGTCAAACTCGTGATCCTGCACCTCACCACGTGCAATCGCCGCTACGTCCAGCCCTCGGTATACGTCCAGCACCCGAATGATGCGCTCTTCGGGAATGCCCACGAGCACGATCGGCTCGTGGTGCTCGACCAGGGTTGCCTGGCGGATCACCGCCTCTTTGTCCATGGCGACCAACACACGGATCGGCTTGCCGGAGTATCCGATGGCATTGGCGAAGTCGGCGTTCAGGAACAGATATCCGAGCAGCTCGCCTCCCGCATATGCGGGGGCCACCGGCAGGTCTTTTCGCAGGGGACCGATCTGGTCCGCACCAGGGTATAGCTGAGCAGGCGAAACGCCTTGTATGAATCGGGATATCGCAGCCTCCGCCGCCACCTGGGTGCACCACAACACACCGATTGCCGCAACCAGCAGAACGGTGCTACGTTGTAACCAGACCGCGCGCATCAGCCGCTACGCATGACAGACGCCGGTTCGGAATGGGGTAAGGGCGGGCATCAGCCGCAGGCACCGCAGGACCGTTGTGAGGCACACGTAATCACAAGCCGATGCCCGGGCACTTGACCCAGCTCAACAAAGCCGTTTTCAATGCCTCCCGAGCCCCTCGTTTGAGTGCCAGCGCCGAGAGCCCCCACTGCCGGTATGAACGCAAGAGACGAACTGGACCCCGGCGACATCACCTCCGTGGCACACCTGCTCTCGGCCGCGATGGCCGCCGAACACGAGGCGGTCCGCCGGTACCGGGCCCTGGCGGAACAGATACGCGAAGCGGGTAATCAAGAGGTCGCCGCCCTGTTCGAGCGACTGATGGAGGAGGAGCGCGGCCATGAGCAGCAGCTCGAACAATGGGCCGCCGAGGCGGGCGTCACGCCCGATACGGAGACGCGGGGCGTCCAGTGGCGTCACCCCGCGGTGCGCAGCGACCACGATGCCGAGGCGGTGGACCCGGCCCGCAGCACGCCTTACAAGGCGCTGTCCTTCGCGGTGCACAACGAGGAGCGCGCATTCCGTTTCTATGCCTATGTCGCGGCGTTCGGCCGGGACGCACGGCTACGCGACTACGCCGAACGGCTGGCCCACGAGGAGCTGGCCCATGCAGCCCTGCTGCGCTCGATGCGCCGCAGGGCCTGGCGCAAGGAACGAGAGAGCGGCGATCGGCAGCCGGAGCTGGACGTCCGCCAGATCCGGACCGTGCAGGATCTGACCCACACCGCCGCGCGAATCGAAGAAAGGCTGGAGGTGCTGGAGAGGCGGGCCGGTGAGGACGACCAGGCCTTGGCGGCGCTACGCGCCGCCTGCGACGAAGCCTTCGACTTCTACGATGCGCTGGTGCAGCGGACCGACGACGAAGCAACGCTGCTGGAGGCCCAGCGTCTCGGCAAGGCCATGCTCACCCGGATCCGGAATCTGCCGCCTCCCTGACCCTGCGGTCTGCGTTGCGGGCAACGCACCGGGATCGCTCCCAGTTCAGCGCGGCCCCTCCTCCAACCGGAAGTCGAGGCGCACCACCTCACCGGATCGAATCCGCACCGCCTGCGTGCTCGGCGTGTAACCCTGGGCCCGCACGGTGAGGTCGTACTCGCCCGCTGGCAGCGGCCAGACGTACCGGCCTTCGGCATCGGAAGTCCTGGCGATTTCGGGAATGGCCGGGGCTGGCCCCGGCCCCCGGAACCGGGGCGTGACCACCGCGCCGGCCACGGGCCGGCCGGCGGAGGTGGTGACCCGCCCCATCACCCCTTGGCGAATCGCTGGTCGCTCACCGTTCATCGTGGGGCTGCTCACCGGGTTGTCCAGCGCGTCGGTCCCAGCGCCGCAGCCGCTGAAGCACCCCAGCAGCCCCACCAGGAACCCGATCCGGATCGAGCCGGTGTAGACCATCGGACGCCTCCCCAGTCTCCGGGCCCGGCTAGTTCTGGTCGTTGATCCAGGCCACCAGGTTCTCGAAGACCTGCTTGCTGATCCGGATGCCGTGGGTGTACTTGGCATGCACGCCCCAGCCGTGCTGGGCATAGGCATGGACGCCGATGATGAACGGGCCGTTGCGATCGTACCAGACCGGACTGCCGCTCATGCCGCCGAAGGTGTCGTTGGTGTAGAAGATCTGTCGCGCGGTCAGCGCACGCACCTTGTCCACGCTGAACCATTGCTCCAGGGGCTTGTCCCCAGGGTAGCCCTGGATGATGGTGGGCTGCCCCTTCGGGTCCGTGGCGGTGACCCCGAACCATCCGGTCTGACGGCCCACGCTGCAATTGAGCTTGATGGCCCCGTAGTCGAACTCCTCCCTGCCCTGCTCGGCCCAGCCGCTGACGGTGTAGAGCCGCTTCGCGGTACAAGACCCGAACGGTGTCTTACGGGCATCCTTTGCCGGAAAGACCTTGACGTCGTCATACCAAGTCCCCCAAGCACCATCGTGTACACAGTGACCGGCCGTCAATACCGTGTCCTTGCTGATCATCGCCCCGGAGCAGCGTCCCCACCCGAAGGTGACCAGCACCGTGGCCCTGGCGGGATAACCGGTGCTGTAGGTACGCTGGCGCAGGTCCGGGCCGATGATGTTCTCCCTACCGGAAAACCCTTTCGCTTCCCCGGTGTTCTGCGCATGTAGGCCGGGGACCGGCAGCTTGACCAGCCGCTGGAATTCCTCCTCGGGCGTGGTGCCCAGATCATAGATCTCCACACCCTCTTGCAGCAGTCCCCGGGTCCTTCCCCTCCTCTTACCCACGCCCTTGAACGGCTTGGTGAACAAGCGCTTCGGGGCCTTGGCCTTGAAAACTTCCACGGGTCCGTTGCCGTCGCTGGACACCGGTCGGTGCCCCCCACGCCCCGCGAATGCGGGCCCTTGCACCATAAGGGCCGTCACGCCCACCAGCAGCAACGCATGTTTATTGAATTTCGAGCTCTTCATTGGCTGAGACTCCCCTGACACAGCTGGACGATCCCATGGTCGTTGGTTAGCGAATTCCATGGGGCCTTGTATTGCTTGTTTGTGAAAACATCGATGCGGCGCCCGAACCGCCCCGCAGGTCCAGCAACCTAGCCGGGCGTTAGAAGGTCGGCAGAACCACACCGTCCATCTCAAACGCCCGGCATTCTACGCCCAACCTGTGCTATTTTTGTAAAGTTTGGAGCGCATTTTGCTTGTTTCGAGGCGAAACAAAAGAAAAAATATTGCCTTTGTCACACAGACAGAGGCTGGCGCGATGCAGACAACGCATCGCGCATTGGCACCGAGAAAGAGGTTCGCTACGGATTAGGGCAAGTCCCGCGGGACAATGCCCGCGGTCGAGCAGCAAGGCCGCAGCAATGGGGCTCAGTGGGCCTCGAGCTTGCCCAACTCCTCGAGAATGGATACCACCAGCCGTTCGCCCTCGGCCCCCATGCCCGCGCACAGGGCCTCGGCGTCCCGCTCGCCGTTGACCAGCCGGCGCATGAGACCCCCCAAGCGCCCCATATCACCACCCACGCGGGTCATCTCCTCGGCCATGTGGGCAACGAGCTGCAGGGCCTGCACATCGCCCTTGCCGGCCGCATGGATCATGGCCGCCAGGCCTGGGGCGGCCAAGGACGCATCGCCCAGCTTCTCGGGGTCGGGCAGGGTCTGCGGATCGCGGATGCCCCGGAGTATGGCTTCCACGATGACGGCGTCCTCCTCGTCCAGTCCCTCGAACAGCCGCGCCGAGCGCTCACCGGCGAGAATCCTGCGGATCGCCCCCACCAAGGCCACCCAGCCGTTCTCCTCGGAGACCCTGAGCGCATGATCCAACTCCGGGCGCAACTCAGGATTCTGAACGGTGCGCACCACCGCATGGATCAGATTGGCATGGGCGAGCACGATCTGCTCCTGGGCGGGAGGGAGCCGGGTCATGGGACATCATCCGGGTTTCGAATACGAGTGCGGCCAGCTTAGCACGCTAGGGCCGTGTTACTCATCGTCCTCGAAGAAGTCCAGACGATCGGCCACGGCCTCCAAGGCCGCCACGGCACAGGCCTCGTCCTTGTCGCCGCCCGGTGCACCACTTACCCCCACGGCGCCGATCAGCGATCCGCTGGACTGGATGGGGACACCTCCGGCGAGCACGATGATGTCGTGGATCTCGTTGAGATCGCGGCGGATCCCTGCCCGATTCTCGGCGAACGCACTCGTGGACACCCCTCCCATGAGCGCCGCATTGGCCTTGCGCCGGGCGATCTCCGTCGTGAACCGCGTCGCGTAGGCGTCGCGCAGCACCGCCACCACGTTGGCGCCACGATCCACCACCACCACCGAGACCTGGTAGCCATCCTTGCGGCAGGCCTGCATGGTCTTGATGGCGATTTCCATGGCGAGCTCCGCGCCCACGTTGCGCGTCGTGACCACGTCCACCGCCTGGGCCGGTGTCACGGCCCCCAGCAGCCAGACACCCAAACCGCACCACATCGTCCGCATTGCATTCGTCATCTCCACACCTCCCATACATCGGTTGCTACGCTGGTTCCTCCGGGCGGGCCGCTTGAACCGCTTGCCAACGAGGCCCGCCGGGCCGACGCCGGGTTCACACTCATGCGGTCACCCGCGCCACCATGGCCTGCGCCTCCTCCTGGATGCGTCGTAGATGCTCCTCGCCGAGGAAACTCTCCGCATAGATCTTATAGACATCTTCGGTCCCCGAGGGGCGCACCGCGAACCAGCCATTGCGTGCCACCACCTTGAGCCCGCCGATGGGGGCATCGTTACCCGGCGCGCGGGTGAGGATGGCCTCGATGGGCTCGCCCGCCAGCGTGTCGGAGGCGATCTCCTCCGGGCGCAGTGCCTTGAGGCGTTCCTTGACCCGGGGTTCGGTCGGCACGTCGATGCGCGCATAGATCGGAGCGCCGTACTGCGCCTCCAGGTCGGCATAGTATGCCCCGGGATCGCGCCCGGCGCGGGCGGTGATCTCGGCGGCCAGTAACGCCAGAATGATCCCGTCCTTGTCCGTCGTCCATACTGCCGCATTCCTGCGCAGGAAGGTGGCCCCGGCGCTCTCCTCGCCTCCGAAGACGATCTCACCGGCCATTAGGGGCTCCACGAACCACTTGAAGCCCACCGGCACCTCCACCACCCGCCGCCCCAGCCCGGCGGCCACCCGGTCGATCATGGAACTGCTCACCAGTGTCTTGCCGATGCCGGCCCCGGTGGGCCACTGGGGCCGATTGCGCGCCAGGTAGTCGATGGCCACCGCCAGGTAGTGATTGGGGTTCATGAGGCCGCGACCGGGTGTGACGATGCCGTGGCGGTCGAAGTCCGTATCGTTGCCGAAGGCGATGTCGAAGCGGTCCTTGAGCGCCACCAGCCCCGCCATGGCATAGGGCGAGGAGCAGTCCATGCGGATCTTGCCGTCGTGATCCAGGTGCATGAACGAAAAGGCCGGATCCGGATGGTGGTGGAAGACTTCCATGTCCAGACCGTAGCGCTTCGCGATGGCCGGCCAGTACGCCAACCCCGAGCCCCCCATGGCATCGGCGCCGATGCGGATGCCCGCTGCGGCGATGGCCTCCATATCGATCGCGTGCTGCAGGTCTTCCACGTAGGGCGTCACGTAGTCGTGGGCCTCGACGCCGGCGGCGGCCAGGGCCTCGTCCACCGACACACGCCGAACCGCGGTGAGGCCCCCTTCGAGAATCGCGTTGGCCCGCGCCTCCACCCAGCCCGTGACGTCGGTGTCGGCAGGTCCCCCATGGGGCGGGTTGTATTTGAACCCGCCATCGCTGGGCGGATTGTGGGAAGGGGTGACGACGATGCCATCGGCCTGCGCCCCTCCGGCTGCGTTGTGGGTGAGGATGGCATGGGAGATCACCGGGGTGGGCGTGAATCCGAGACCGCGTGCGTAACGCACGTTCACGCCATTGGCGGCCAGGACCTGGAGCGCCGTCAAATGCGCCGGCCAGGACAAGGCGTGGGTGTCCATGCCGATGAACAGGGGCCCCTCGATGCCCGCCTCGCGGCGATATTCCACCACTGCCTGGGTGACCGCCAGGATGTGATCCTCGTTGAAGTTGCGCGACAAGGCGCTGCCGCGATGCCCGGAGGTCCCGAACTGCACCCGTTGTCGGGGATCGTCTGGATCCGGGTGGCGCGTGTAATAGGCGCTGAGCAGGGCAGGAACATTGACGAGCAGATCGGGCGGCGCCGGCTTGCCGGCCAGGGGATGGACAGTCATGGAAACGACCCTCGGATAAAGGCATCACTGAACAAGAGCCCCGCAAGCATACACGGAGCACCGGAGGCACCGCTTGCCCGAGCGCGGGGCAGAGGCGCGATCACGGCGGCTGTCCACCCGCCTGCGCCACCCGGTCGCGGAGATACACGGGTTCCACCCGCCCCGGAGGGACGGCCTGGCCCCGGGTCCAGGCCGCCGCCGCAAGCCGCAGCATCGAAGCGGCGTGGGGCAACGCAGCAGGATCCACGCCGGTCAGCCGGGCGCCCAACCGTGCCCGCAGCGCCTCGCCATGGGCCGCCCAGCCCGTGCCCACGCCGTAGCAGGGCTCCACCTCCTCGGGCAGCGCCACCGCGCCAGGGGCACAGACCCGCTCGCGGCCGACCGCGGTCACCAACCCGTCCGGGCCGCGCCGGTACAAGCCCCAGTACACCTCACCCATGCGCGCGTCAATGGCCGTCGCGATCCATTCCACCGCTGCGGCGTCCGCGGCGCCCTGAGCCAGAGTGGCCAAGGTGGAGACTGGAATCACGGGCAGACCCGCGGCGTAACCGAGTCCTTGTGCCACGCCGATACCGATCCGCACGCCGGTGAAAGAGCCCGGCCCACGTCCCACCGCCAGCGCATCCAGGTCGGCAAGCCGCAGGCCCGACTGGGCCAGCAGTACTCGGCAGTCGTCCAACACCCGGTCGGCGTGGCCCCGGGGCGTCACCGCATGCCGCACCTGGACTCCCCCTTCGATCCACAGGCCCACGGTGCAGGCTTCGGTAGCCGTGTCGACGCCCAGGATCCGCGTCACGCCCGATCACCCCGTCCGGTAGTCATGAGCCTCGGGATGACTGGCATGCCCCGTTGCGGCAGTCCCGCGTAGTCTCGGTAAGGCCGTCCACGAGTCCGCTTCGCAGCCAGCCGAAGAGGTCGCCGGCCTGCGCTTCGCGCACCAGGGCATCGACGGCGGGATGGAAGCGGTCGAGCGGCATGGGGGCATTCTATCCGCACGCCGGCCCCGGCGTCGGACAAACGCCCCAGGCGGCACGACGAGGAGCGCTCCACGAAAGCGCGGGGACTCTAGAATCAGCTTCCATGGGCGCTGCATTCAAAGTGGTCTTCCCAGGGAGGACTCGGCCGGGGGAGAAGCGGTCTGGTGGCAAACCCGGTCGAGTGACGGCGGCGCTTTTCATCCTGGCTGTCGCCGTGGGCTTCATCGGGATGGGCTTCTACCTCCAGGAACGGATGGCCCGTCTCGCCGGTTGGCCACAGGCCCCCGCCCAGATCCTGGAGAGCCGACTCGAACAGGTCCAGCACGGCTCGACACGCCCCGGCAATCGGGCATGGCAGCCCCATATCCTCTACCGCTACGAGGTCCAGGGCCGCAGCTACGTGGGCGAGCGCGTCGGGGCCTTGACGCTCGGCAGTGATTTCCCGTCGTTGGTGGAGTCCGTGGTCCGGCGCCATCCGGCGGGCAGCCAAACCCGCGTGCACTACAACCCGGCCGATCCAGCCGAGGCCGTGCTGGAGCCCACCTGGGGGCGCCCCTTCGCCCACGGCCTGATCTGGGCGGGACTGGCCCTGGGCTTCATCGGCCTGCTCGCCCTGCGACGGGCCCGCTCGCCCCGGCCCGAGGCGGCGACGAGGGCCAGCGTCACCCGGCCGCCGGCCCCGAAAACGCAGCCTCGCGGCCCGGTGGTGACCGATCGAGGCCGAGAGGACCGGCGCAGGATCCTGCTGCTGGGGGGATTCGTGGCCATCCTGGTGGGCGGCTATTGGATGTATGCGCACGTCCTGGAACCCATGCTCACCGGCATGGGGGAGCGCCCAGCGCAGCAAGCGGCGCGGCCGGTCGTCGCCACGCCACCGCCATCGCCACCGCGCGTCACGGCGCGCACGCAGCCGCAGAGGGCGGCCCAGAGCGCGACGAAGGCGCCACCCTCCCAGACCGCTGCTGTGGGTAGCCAGCCGGAGGCCTCGGTGCCCGGGGCGGCGCAATGGACGGTGATCACGAACGCATCCGCCGCCCCCGCCCAGACGGTGTTCATCTCTCGGCTGCAGGTGCGGCCCTGGCGCTTGGCGGCGGGGGAACGCCGCGTACCCCTCTCCAAGCACCTGTCCGGCTGCACGCTCCCCGCCGGATCCTATCCCGCCGATAGCGCCGCGCCCTGGTACGGCCGCGTGGTCCTGCACGGCACCGCGCATTGCATCGCCATCACCGGCTGGGAACACGGTCGGCCCCTGCTCTGGTTCGACCGTGCGGGCGACGGCAGCCTGGCCGACGCCCCCCCATGGAAAAACCAAGGCAGCGGGCGCCTGGCCGCCCGGGTGCGACTGCCGATGCCGGACCCCGAGGTGCGCGCGGCCCACCCCACCAACGCGTATTACACGCTGTGGATGTGGATTCGTGAGGTCGATGGGCGGCCGGTGGCCTACTACTACCCCACCGTGGAGCTCGAAGGCGCGGTGAATCTTGCGGGCACACGGCGCAAGGTGGTGGTGGCCGAGCGGCACGACGCCATGGACGGCGACTTCACCGACGACGGGGTCTACGTGGATCTGAACGGCGACGGCAAGCTTTCGCGTCGCGAGTACGTCGCACCCTCGGCCCGGATCCGCACACCCACGGGGACCCTCTGGCAGCTGGTCGTCGCCCCAGGCTCGGGTTGAGCGCTCATACTCCCACACGCACAGTCGCGAAACGCCGCGACTCGCGCCCCGCCGCAAGCCTTCGTCGAGACCCGTGAGCGTGGTCCATCCGCCCGGCCGCCAGCTCGGATCGCTCATGAGCCCTGCTCCACAGGGGCCTCGTGGCCTCCGAAGGCATAACGCATGGCCGACAGCACACGATTGGCGAACTCGGCCTCGCCGCGGGATGCGAACCGGTCGAACAGGGCCGCGCTCAGCACGTGGATGGGCACCCCGGCCTCCACGGCGGCGATACTGGTCCAGCGTCCCTCTCCCGAGTCCGCAACCTGGTTGGAAAAGCTCGCCAGTGCCGGGTCCTGGTGCAGGACCTGCGCGGTCAGATCGAGCAGCCACGAACCGATGACGCTGCCGCGCCGCCACAGCTCCGTGACCTCGGACAGGTCGATGGCATACTGAAAGGCCTCGGGCTCGCGCAGGGGCGCCGTCTCGGCATCGGCTCGCCGGTCGGCACGACCGATCCCCATGTGTTGCAGGAGGTTCAGGCCCTCGGCATAGGCCGCCATGAGTCCGTACTCGATGCCGTTGTGCACCATCTTCACCAGGTGGCCGGCACCGGCCGGGCCGCAATGCAGCCAGCCCTGCTCGGCGGGCGTCGGCGGGCCCTCGCGTCCCGGTGTGCGCGGCGCGGCCTCCACCCCCGGGGCCAGGGCCGTGAAGATGGGCTCGAGGGCTGTCACGACGTCCGGCTCACCGCCGATCATGAGGCAGTAGCCGCGCTCCCGTCCCCACACCCCGCCGCTGGTGCCCACGTCCACGTAGTGGATCCCGATCTCGGCCAACCGCCGGGCGCGGACGATGTCGTCCTTGTAGTAGGAATTGCCCCCATCGATGAGCACGTCGCCACGCTCCACCAGTGGCGCCAGGTCCTCGATCAGCCCGTCCACGTGGGCGGCGGGAATCATCATCCAGATCCGCCGCGGCGGGGAGAGGTTTGCCACCAGCGCTTCCAGGCTTCCGGCCCCGAGGGCACCGGCCCCCACCAGCGCCTGTACCGCGTCCGCATCCCGGTCGTACACCACACAGTCGTGGCCCCGGTCCATGAGCCGGAGCACCATGTTGGCGCCCATGCGCCCCAGTCCGATCATTCCCAGTTGCATCTTCTGACTCCTGTTGCCGTGGTGCCCGCCCTCAGAAACGAACAGGCGGGCCGATACCGGGCTGCTGCATGCAAGGCCGGCAAGTGTTTCAGGACCGTGTCGCCTCCAGCCTGCGGGCCGCGTAAACGGCCGGACCGTACAGCGCGGTGCGATCGTTGAGGATCACCTGCACCGGCACGCGCTCCAGCAACGGACGCATGCGGCCCTTGTCGAGGAAGGCCTGTATAAAGCCGTCGTCTTGCAGGGCCCCGAGGATCTTCGGCGCGATGCCGCCACCCAGATACAGCCCGCCGGTGGCCATGTGCTTGAGCGCCAGGTTCCCGGCCTCGGCGCCGTAGAGGCGGACAAACAGCCCCAGGGCCTCGGCGCAAAGCCCATCGCGCCCTTCTTGGGCCGCACGGGAGATGGCCGCCGCCCCATCCCCGATGCGCATCTCCTCCTCCAGCCACTGGGGCATCGGGACGGCACGCTCTTCGCGCAGGAATGCATGGATCGCCACGAGCCCCGGCCCGGAGAGGACCCGCTCCCAGCTGACGTGCCCATGGCGCGCACGCAGGAAGCGAAGGAGTGCGATCTCCAGGTCGCTGCCTGGCGCGAAATCCGCATGCCCGCCCTCAGTGGCGAAGGGGTGCCAGCCGCCCCGGTCCCTACAGATACCCGCCTCGCCGAGCCCGGTGCCTGCGGCGATGACCGCCGCGTTGCCCTCAGGGTCCGGATCCCCCTCGTGCAGGGTGTGCAGGTCTTCTGGCCCCAGGGCCTGTATCCCCCAGGCGTTGGCCTCCAGATCGTTCAGCAGGAAGACCCGATCAATGGAAAAGCGCTTGGCCAGTGCGTCGGCCTGCACCCGCCAGGGCAGATTGGTGGTGCGCGCCCGCCCGTCGCGCACCGGGCCCGCGATGCCGAAACAGGCGGCCTGCACGGACGCCGGATGGTCGCTGAAGAACACCGTGAGGATCGCCTCCAGGGAGGCATGGGCGGCACTTCGGTAGGTCGCCTCCACCACAGAATGCACCCTGGCACCGGCCACCTCCACCACGGCCAGGCGCGTCTTGGTTCCGCCGATGTCGCCGGCGAGCACGCGCACCGAATGGGATCGTCTGGTATTCATGCCATCGCATCCTGCCATAGAGGAGCCTCGCTTCGCCCCAGACTACGCCGGGGGCAGCCTGCTGGATGCACCCGCCGCAGGGAACGTGCAAGGACCGATCGAATCCCTTTTCCAGCGACAGAGGCGGATCCAACAGTGGTCGGGACCGCGCCAAGCGCGTGGAACCCCGCTCGTTGACGATGTCAACAAGCCCGCCAATACTCCATGCAGGGAGTGAAACACAACCCGTTCCGGACCACCAGAGAAGAGAACCGCCATGGCCACCATCCACTTCCAAGGCCGGACCTTCGACGCCCGCCCCGATCGCATCGATTTTCGCGACCGCCTGTACCGCCCTGCCCTCGAATCGCTGCCCCCGTGCTTTCCCGCTTCCCACGTGGTGGAGCAGTATCTGCCCCGGTACCAGAAAGCTCGCCTCGTGTTGGACCAGGGCAAAGAGGGGGCATGCACGGGATTCGGCCTCGCTGCCGTCATCAACTACCTGTATTTCCGACGCGCCCTGGAAGAGGCCGAACGCAATGGGACCGAGCCGGCCCTGCCATCGAGGGTGAGCACCCGCATGCTCTACCACATGGCACGCCTGTACGACGAATGGGAAGGTGAGGACTACGAGGGGTCCAGTTGCCGCGGGGCCATGAAAGGCTGGCGCAAACACGGTGTCTGCGCGGAGGACTTCTGGCCATACCGAGAGAACGACAAGGTTCGCTTCATCAAGCCCCGAGACGGCTGGCAGCAGGATGCCGCACAACGTCCCCTGGGGGCGTATTACCGAATCGACAAGGACTCCATTGTGGATATGCAGGCGGCCCTGCTGGAAGTGGGCGCCATCTATGTCTCGGCCAGTGTCCATGAAGGATGGTACCTGGATTCCGCCACCGAGCTGCCCATCATCGAGCTCAGGGAAGAGCCCGTGGGCGGGCACGCCTTCGCGTTGGTGGGCTATACGGCGGACGGATTCATCGTCCAGAACTCCTGGGGCGGCGACTGGGGCTTTCACGGGTTCGCCATCCTCCAATACCCGGACTGGGTGAAGAACGGCAACGATGCCTGGGTGGCGGTCATGGGTGCACCCATGCGGGTCCCGGCCCCGGCATCGGTCAGCTCGGTCTCCCTCCAGGGCCTGGCGGCAGGGGAGGAGCGCCGTGCACAAGGTGTAAGCCCGGCCCCAAGGGCCGGCTTCCAGTACCGACACCCCGACGCGGCCCCCTGGTCTGAGGAGCGGGCCTACCGGCACACCTTGGTGATGGGCAACGATGGAAGGGTCCTGAATCGGCTCATCGATGTGGAAAATGCCGAAGCGGCGATCACAGAAGTCCTCCTGGAACGGCCCCAGGAATGGCTCGCCCGACGGCGCGGCCAGCGCAGGCTTGCGCTATACGCCCACGGTGGGCTGAATGACGAGGCCGCCTCAGTGGCCCGCATCCGCATCATGGCGCCCTACTATGAGGCCAACGGCATCTATCCCCTGTTCCTCACCTGGCGCACCGGCTTTATGGAGAGCATCCAGGGCATCATCGAAGACGCCATCGACGACATCTTTGGCCGAGAGCGCTTCCGCGCGGCCGGCTGGGACTTGGGCAAGTTCGTGAAAGATGCCCGAGACCGAGCCATCGAGGCGGTGGCTGAACGCATCCTCGTCAAGCCCATATGGACGCAGATGAAACAAAACGCCGATGCGGCGGCGGACCGGGGCAACGGCCTCTGGCACACGGCTCGGGCGCTGGAAATGCTCAAGGCGCGCTGGCCGGAACTCCGGGTGCACCTGGTGGGCCATTCGGCCGGATCGATCCTTCTGGGCCATCTCTTGGAACGGACCCTCCGGGCCGGGCTGCCCATAGACGGCGTCCATTTGTACGCGCCCGCCTGCACCATGGGATTCGCCAACAGGACCTATGGGCGAGCCATGGATCGAGGCCTCCTGCGTCCCGAGGCCGTGACCATAGACAACCTCACCGATGAACGGGAGCGGGCCGACTCCGTGGGCCCCTACGGCAAGTCGCTCCTGTACCTGGTGAGCCGTGCCCTGGAGGTGGTGCACAAAATGCCGTTGCTGGGATTGGCGGCAGCCTGGAACGAGGAAGACCCTTCCGACCTATGGAACCGGGACAGACGCCGCGACATCGTCCGCTGGATGCGCAAGTGGGGAGACCGGGTCACCCTGACCCTTCAAGACAAAGAGATGGTCTTCGACGGGCAGACCTCGATCCCGGCTGCCCACGGGGCCTTCGACAACGATGTTGAAGTGGTGACCCGGACCCTGGAACGAATCCGGGGTGGGCCCCTGAAGGTCCCTGTAGAGAATCTGCATGGCTTCTGAGCGGGGGCTTCCGGGGACACGGGCAGAACGTCGGGGCCGTTGCTCAGGCATGGGCCCCAATCACCTTACCATCGATGAGCCAGCGTGCCATCAGCGCGGCGGCACGCTCGGGGACGTAGGCCTCGTCGATCCATTCCACCAGCCCGGCGCAGACCTCGGCGAAGGGCGCCCCCGCACGCATTCGGTCCAGCGCCCAGGCCTCGTCCACCTCCAGTGAGCGGAACCAGGTGCGCAGCTCGCGGCGCCAGATCACCCAGCCGACGGGATAGGGACCGCGCTCGGGGGCCACCGGCTCCCTTCCGTCGTCGATGGCCTGCCAGAGCTGCACCGTGTTCCATTGGAGATCCAGGCGCTGCACCGAGGGATGGAAGTCGAGTCGCAGCCCGGCCCAGGCCTGCGGTGGCAGGGCGGCCAGATCGGCCCGTGCCAGCGGTGCGGCATCGGCCGCGTCGAAGGCGTCGCGCAGCGCCCACTCGAAGGCGGCCATCTCGGCCAGGATCGGCTGCTCGCACCAGGGCGCACGTTCGGCCAGGTACGCAGCCAGGCGGTCGCCGAACCAGCGGATGGAGCGGTACGTGGAAGGGTGGGCCTCGATGTAGCTTCGCGCCAGGGCGTCGAAGCGGGCATCGCCGAGCAGCGTGTGTACCGCAGGATAACTGTCGGCCAGCGCCTCGGCGAGCCGCAGCCCATAGGCGTTGCGGTAGACCTCCAGCCGAGTCTGCAACGGCAGACGACCGTCGTCGGCCACGTCGGCGGCAAGCTCGGGATCGCCCTGCAACAGCCAGCGCATGAACCGGCCCTGCAGTGCTGCGAGCTCAGACATGGGCGGCGGCCTGGGCGCCTTCGGCGATCTCCCGCATCCGCTCCACCTCCTCCATGAGCACCTCGAGCGGCGGGATGTCGGCATCGCGCTCGATCATGCACGAGACCGGCCCGAAACGCTGCACGGCCGCCTCGTAGAGGCGCCACACCGGGTCGGGCACCGGGTGGTCGTGGGTGTCGATGACGTGATCCCCATAGTCCTGGTGGCCAGCCAGGTGGTGCTGTTGCACACGCTCGGCGGGCACGCCCGCCAGGTACTCCAGCGGATCGAAGCCGTGATTGCGGGCGCTCACGTAGATGTTGTTGATGTCGAGCAGGATCAGGCAGTCGGCCTCCTCGGCCACCGCGCCCAGGAATGCCCACTCGCTCATCTCCGAGCTGCGATAGCTCAGATACGAGGAGACGTTCTCGATCAGGATGCGCCGGCCCAGAAAGTCCTGCACCTGCCGGATGCGCCGCGCCACGTGCCGCACCGCCTCGCCGGTATACGGCAGTGGCAAGAGGTCGTGTGCATTGATGCCGCCGGCGCCGGTGAAGCAGAGATGGTCCGAGATCCACGCGGGCTCGATGCGCTCGACCAGCGCCTTGACCTGGCGCAGGTAGTCCCAGTCCAGTGGATCGGTGCCGCCCACCGAGAGCGACACCCCGTGGAGCACCACCGAATACCGGGCGCGCACCTGCTCGAGGAAGTGTAGGGGCTTGCCACCTGGGACCAGGTAATTCTCGGTGATGGCCTCGAACCAGTCGATCTGGGGAGGCTCATCCAGGATGGACTGGTAGTGCTCCTTGCGCAGGCCCAGGCCGATACCGAGATGGGGATAGGTGAGAGAAACCGTCACGGCGAGAAGACCCCCGGCCGGAGCCGGGGGATGTCGAAGGATCCTACTTGCCGTTCTGGGCGACCGTGCCCCCCTTTTCCTTGCACTCCTTCTCGCTGCTGGTGGGCAGCCAGCCCTGTCCCTTGCAGGCGTTCTGGCCCTTGCAGGCGTTCTTGGCCGTGGCACAGGCCGTCTGGCCCTTGCAGGAATTGATCCCGTAACAGTGCACCTTGCCTTCGCTGGCAGCGGCCTGCTGGGGGACGGCGGTGCCGGCCAACATCAGTCCGGCGATGGCCGCCAGGGCAGCGGCGGTGGTCTTTTGTTGCGTCTTCATCGGATGGTTTCTCCTCCACGGTGGACGTTGGATCACCCGGCGCCCTGCAGGCGCCCGTGTCGATGCCCGGGCCTGCGCCTCGGGCACCAAAGACCAAATACGCCGTTTTAAACCCCTTGGATGCACCCGGGCGGAAAAATTCCCGAGCCTCGCCACGCTCCGTTGGACGCGGCGGTCGCGGATCACGCCAGCCCCAGTGCGCGTCCCCCCTGATAGACCAGAAGGCTCGCCAGCCACGCCGACGTCAGCCCCAGGGTCACGCTCAGCAGCGTGACCCGCCAGCTGCGTGACTCGGCACGGATGGCCGCCACCGTGGCCACGCACGGCGTGTACAGCAGCACGAAGACCATGAAGCTGAGCGCACCCAGGGGTGTCATGCCTGCGGCCAGCGCCTGGCCGAGCTCTGCAGTGCCATAGATGACCGCCAGGGCCCCGATGACGATCTCCTTGGCGATGAATCCGAACAGCAGGGCCAGGGTCTCCTGCCAGTGGATGCCCAGGGGCGCGAACACCGGAGCCAGCAGGTGACCGAGCCGTCCGGCCCAGGTACCGGGGCCGGCAGGCGGCTCGCCCGGCGGCAGGTGGGTGAGCAGCCAGACGACGATCACGCCGGCCAGGATCAGCGTGGCGGCCCGGTACAGGAAGTCCTTGAGCTCCTGCCAGCTGCGCAACAGCACCGTCCCAGGTGTCGGCAGGCGATACGGGGGAATCTCCATGATGAAGGGCTCGGGACGGCCTGCCAGGCGCAGGGCGCGCAGCACCAGCCCGATGCCCACCACGGCTGCGAAGCTCGCCGCATACAGCCCCAGGATCACCCACGGCGCGGTACGCGCGTCGAAGAAGATCGCCGCCAGGAACACGAACACCTGCAGCCGCGCGCTGCACAGGGTGAAGGGGATGAGCAGCATGGTGACGATGCGGTTGTACGGGCTGGAGAGGATGCGCGTGCCCATCACCGCCGGCACGTTGCAGCCGAAGCCCAGCAACAGGTTGATGAAGGCCTTGCCGTCCAGGCCCAGCCCGTGCATGAGCCGGTCCATCAGAAAGGCGGCACGCGCCATGTAGCCGCTGTCCTCGACGAGGGACATGAGGACGAAGAAGAGCACGATGATGGGAAAGAACGACAACACCACGCCCACCCCCTGCCACAGCCCGTCGATCACGAAGCTCTGCAGCCACCCTGGCAGGGACTGGAAGAGGCCTTGGGCCTGGATCCAGGCGGCCCCGGCCTCGAAACCGCGGGCCAGCAGGTCCTGCAGCGGTGTGCCCAGGCCGTAGATGAGCTGGAACAATCCCGCCATGACGAGCAGGAAGGCGGGCAGCCCGAGCCAGCGGTGCAACAGGATGCGATCGATGGCCTCGGAGCGTGGATCCGGCCCCGGGGGATGTCGCCGGGTCACCTCAAGCGCCAGTCCGCGGGCCGCATTGAACCGGCACTGGGCGCAGGTGACCGCCAGCGGGGCGTGGGTGAGCGCCTCGATGCGCCGCCGCCAGTCGGCGGCACGCTGCGCGAGCTCCGGCGATTCCGGCCGGCGGGGATCCTCCAGCATGCGCATGGCGACGAACGCCGGATTGAGTCGCCGCACCACGCCGGACCGCTCCAGGCGTCGCGTCAGGTCCCGTACCGCCTCCTCCAGCACCGGCGGGCAGGGCAGATGCGGGGGACGTGTGGTCTCGGGGTGCCGGATGACGCGGTACAGGGTCTCCAGCAGCTCCGGAATCCCCTCGCCGGTGCGTGCGGAAATGCCCACCACCGGCACGCCCAGGTGCTCGGCCAACGCCTCCAGGTCCAACCTCAGTCCCTGGGCTCGGGCCTCGTCCATCATGTTGACCGCCACCACCATGGGCAGCCCGCTCATGGCCATCTGCAGGGTGAGCCCCAGACCCCGGTACAGGTTGCGGGCGTCGAGCAGGTTCAGCACCACGTCCGGCGGGTCCTCGAGGAAGTAACGTGCGACGATCCGTTCTTCCTGGGTCGCCGGACTCAGCGAATAGGCCCCGGGCAGGTCCACCAGCTCCACGTCGTACTCGCCCAGGGTGAAGCGTCCGGTCTTGCGCTCCACCGACACCCCAGGCCAGTTCCCCGTGCTCTGGTTCGAAGCGGTGAGCCGATTGAACAGCGTGGTCTTGCCCGTGTTGGGAATGGCGCTCAGCGCCACGGTCACCCGATCAGTGGGCATCGGCGGGCTCCACGAGGACACGCCGCGCCTCGCCCCGGCCCAGCGTCAGCGGGTCGCCACCCGCCAGGACCATCCGTGGTGCAGACGAAGCGCCGTCGAGCAGCCGCAGCACGGTGCCCGGCTGCAGGCCGCGGGCCCCCATGCGGATCCGCAGGGCCCGGCCGCCGGCGAAGCCGCGCACCCGCAGCGGGCGATCGCCGAACAGACGGGCATGGGACAGCGGCAGCACCAGCGGCTCGCAGTCCAGGGCCGCCAGCTCGCCGGACCGCAATGCCAGTCGCTGGCCGGGGTCCACCGCCAGCTCCACGGTCCCGCCGAGGGGCGCCACCCGGGTGACTTCGAGCGCCATACCCGGCAGGATCCCCATGCGTGAGAGCCGCTCGGCCAAGGCCGCGTCCCGGCCCAAGCCGCGGATGCGGCACCGGCAGCCCGGCACGGGCGGACAGGACAGACGCACCCGATCGCCCCGCTGCCGCCTCACGGCGTGTGCACCGAAGGCAGCAGGACGATGCGACCGGCAAGCGAACGGGACGACATGGACGCAGCGCGGGTTCGGGTGATCGGGGCGCCCAGTGTACCCAAAACCTCGTCGTCGGGCGCAGCGGCGCCCTCTTCGAGGCCGAGTTGACCGAGCCATATCAGTGCATATACACTCATCCCATGACTGAGATCGAGACCTCTTGTGATCCGCAGCAGTGTCGGGAGATCGGCGAGCGTTGTGCCGTCCTGAACCTCCGCAAGGCCGCCCGGCTCATGACGCGCCTCTACGAGGAGACCATGAAACCCGCCGGCCTGCTGCCCACGCAATTCAGCCTGATGGTGGCGATCCGGGCCATGGATCCGGTGCGCATGTCACAGCTTGCTGCGGTGCTGGCCATGGATCGGACCACCCTCACCCGCAACCTGCGCCCCTTGGAGCGTCAGGGCCTGGTGACCACCGGTCCGGCGGCCGAAGACCGGCGCACACGCGAGGTGCGCCTGACACCCGAAGGCCAGGCGCGTCTGGCGCTCGCCCTGCCCTTGTGGCGACAAGCCCAGACGCGGGTCGCCGAGCGACTGGGCGAGGCACGCCTCTCGCGCCTGCTGGCTGACCTCCAGGCCGTGGCGACCACCTTCCTGCCCGAGTGAGCATGCCTTTTTCTGCAAATACGTGTATCTACACGATCCTGGGGAGGCCACCGATGCGCCAACGGCACGGTCCCCCGAGTGTGCCTTCCCTTGCCGGAGAACGCCCATGCACGAGACGCCATACGCCTATATCTTGGTTGTGATCGAACTCCTGTTCACGTCCATGCTCCTGGCGGCGCTGCGCCGCGCCGGGGCCCGGCGCCGGACGCTCGTCCTGAGCGGTGGGGTGCTCGTTCTGTGGCTGACCGCGGCCTACGGGCTGCTGGCCACCGGCTCGCTCGCGGCCACGGGCATGCCGCGCACCGCCTTCACCCTGGCTGTCGCCCTGCCCACCGTGGGGGGTCTCCTGGCCGTGTTCCTGTGGCGCCCGTTGCGCAGTGCGGTAAGCGCCATGCCGACCCGCAGCTTCCTGCGCCTGCAGCGCATGCGCGCGGTCTTCGGGTCCCTGTTTTTCTTCACCGCGGCACTGCCGGCATGGTTCCAATACGTGGGCGGCCTGGGGGATGTCGCCGCAGGCACGGCCGCCCTGCTCGCGCTGGCCTATCTCCGCGCACATCCCGACCGGGAAAGGCGCGCCGTGCTGGTCGGCAATCTTCCCGGAGTCCTGGATTTCGTCGTGGTGATGACCCTCGGCGTGTTCGTCGTGTTGCGGGATCACGCACCCGATTTTGCGTTCAACCTGATCCCGCTCTACGTGGTCCCCTTGTTCATCCTGCTGCATGTCTTCTCGTTGCGGCGGCTGGGCCACTTGCACGAACTGGCCGCGCCGCAGAGCGGCACACGAACCCCACACCCCCTCGCCACGGAGGTCCCGCCCCATGTCTGAGTCCCAGGTGGGCCCCGACACTCCGCCGCCCAATGCACCCCGGAATCGGGCGGCCGAAGCCGACCATGCACACGTGCACGTGCCGCCGCCCATGGTCCACGGCCTGAGCATCTTGCTGGGTATGGGCGCGGCCGGCCTGCTCCCCCTGCGGCTACCGCCGTCGGGCTGGCTCACCGCCACCGGTGCACTCCTCCTGGCGGTCGCCGGAATCCTGGCAGGCTGGGGCTTCCGCGAGTTCCAGCGCAGCCGCAACCCCGTACCGCCGAACCGGCCCGTCCGCGCGCTCATGACCCGCGGACCGTTCCGCTTCTCCCGCAACCCGCTGTACCTGGCCTTGGCCCTGCTCCACGGGGGCATGGGCCTGGTCCTCGCCAACGGCTGGGTGCTCTTGAGCCTGATCCCGGCCCTGTTGATCGTCCGCTACTACGTGATCCCCCGCGAGGAAGCCTATCTGAGGCGGCGCTTCGGGGTGACCTACGCCGCTTATGCGGCGCGGGTGCGCCGCTGGCTCTAGGCACGGGGCGCGCGCCCGCGATCAGGCCAATACCGGTTGATCGGCCAGCGAGATGCGGATGTCGGCGTCCCGGTGATGACTCCGGATCAGTTCCACCACCGCCTCCACCTGGTCCTTGGGCACGTCCACGATGAGCAGCAGCCAACCGGAGAGAATGGCCGATTCGTAGCGGCGCAGCCGGCGGTTGGGCATGTCCTTGGCGATCAGCGCGCAGACGAAGGTGCAGAACAGGGCGCCCGCGGCGGTCGTGGCCCAGAGGATCCATTCGCCCGGCTGTACGCCGCCGGGCGGGTGGGCATAGGCGAGCCACCCACCGAGAAAGCCCCCTGCGCCGCCCACCACCAGACCGCCCAGCACCCCCGCCAGGAGGTCCGTCTTCTGGGCCAGTGTGGCGGGATCGACGTCGCGAATGGAGAGCCCCTCGCCGCCCACCAAGTGGATGTGGCGGCGGGGTATGCCGAACGCCTCCAGCTCGTGGACGATGGTCTGGGTGGTATCCGGGTCCGGGACCAGGAAATACAGACGACGCATCGGCTCGACCTCCACGATATGCGCATGCAGTCCTGCGATGCGACGAATGCCACCCCAGGCTTCCGGCCAGGGAGCGTGGCCATGCATTATTGTACCCCCTCCATCGGCAACGGGCATTGGGGATATACCGGGCCCGCTGCCATACCGCCCGCCCCGTGGGCCGCATCGGCGCAGCCCATGAGGCAACTTCCATGCCGGGCCCGCCCGATGCGCTACGCTTATCGGGCCTACAGCCTTGTGGACGCGGCTTCTCCGGCATCAACGGCCCAGCCCCGTAGGCCGCATAAGCGCAGCGCATGCGGCACCTTCCATACCGGGCCCGCCCGATACGCTGCGCTCATCGGGCCCACGGCTTTGCCCGATCCACCCCGCTGCCCCCTTCAGATCCCGGGGGCCCGAGAGTATCCTGTGCATACCCCAGGCCCACCGCTGCGGAGGCCGCTTGCCCCACCGTTCAGCAGCCCGTTCGCGGGCCGTACCGGCTCCCACGGACGCCGCCGACAGCGATCTCCTCGCCCGCTACCGGACCGTGCGGACCTGCACCGAGACCCTCTGTGCGCCGCTGGCCATCGAGGATCATTGCATCCAGACCATGCCGGACGTGAGTCCGCCCAAGTGGCATCTGGCGCACACCACCTGGTTCTTCGAGCAGTTCGTGCTGGTGCCGTATCAGGCGGGGTATTCGATCTTCGATCCGGCCTTCGACCATCTCTTCAATTCCTACTACCAGACCCATGGCCTGCCCTTCCCGCGCCCACAGCGCGGCCTGCTGGCGCGTCCGACGGTGGAGACGATCCTGCGCTATCGGGCCCATGTGGACGCGGCCATGGAGGCGCTGCTGAGTGACGCCGCGCTGCCTGGAGACGCGGCGTTCCGCACGGTGCTCGGCTGCCACCACGAGCAGCAGCACCAGGAGCTCCTGCTCACCGACATCAAGCACATCTTCGCCTTCAACCCGCTGCGCCCCGCCTATGTGGAGGGGGCCCCACCGGCAACCACGCGGGTCCCGGAGCTGAGCTGGGTGCCCTTCCGGGGCGGGATCGGTGAGATCGGGCACGCGGGCGGCGGCTTCGCCTACGACAACGAGACGCCGCGCCACCGGGTGCTCGTGGGCGACTACGCCCTGGCGCAGCGCCCCGTGACCAACGGCGAGTACCTGGCGTTCATGGAGGACGGCGGCTACGCGCGGCCCGAGCTCTGGCTCTCCGACGGCTGGGCGACGATCCAGCGCGAGGGCTGGCAGGCGCCGCTGTACTGGGAACGGCAGGGTGAGGCCTGGTACGCCATGACGCTCGCGGGCCTGCACCCGGTGGACCCCGATGCGGCGGTGTGCCACGTGAGCTTCTACGAGGCCGACGCCTATGCCCGCTGGGCCGGCGCGCGGCTGCCCACCGAGGCGGAGTGGGAGCTCGCCGCCGTGCGCCAGCAGGTGGCCGGCCGGCTCGCCGAGGACCACGCGGTGGCACCGGGAGGCAGCGACGACCAGGCGCCGCTGGCCCAGCTCTACGGCGACGTCTGGGAGTGGACGGCGAGTCCCTACGTCCCCTACCCCGGCTTTCGACCCCTGGCCGGGACCCTGGGCGAGTACAATGGCAAGTTCATGAACAGCCAGATGGTGCTGCGTGGCGGGTCCATCGCCACCCCAGCCGATCACATCCGGCCCACCTATCGCAACTTCTTCTATCCGGGAGACCGCTGGCAGTTCTCCGGGATCCGCCTGGCGAAGGACCTGTGAGCCGGCCCGCCGTCCGCTTCTACGACGAGCACCCGGACCTCGCAGACCTGCGCGAGGAGGTGATCCGGGGGCTCTCCCAGCGACCGAAGTCGATTCCCCCCAAGTTCTTCTACGACGCCCGGGGATCGACCCTGTTCGACGCCATCTGCGATCAGCCCGAGTACTACCCCACCCGCACGGAGATGGCGATCCTGGCGCGGCACGCCGCCGAGATCGCCGCGGCCATCGGCCCCGAGGCCTGGCTCGTGGAGCTCGGCTGCGGCGCCAGCCGCAAGATCCGGCTGCTCCTGGAGGCCCTGCGGCCCCACGCCTGGGTGGGCGTGGACATCTCCCGCGACTTCCTGCGCGGCGCGGCCCAGACCCTGGCTTGCGAATATCCCTGGCTCGAGGTGCACGCCGTGTGCACCGATTTCTCGGAGCACCTGCACCTACCTCTGGTGGAGGCGGGCGGGCGGCGACGCGTGGCGTTCTTTCCCGGCTCCAGCATCGGCAACTTCGATCCGCCGCAGGCCGAACGCTTCCTGCGTGGCGTGGCCGAGGCCCTGGGCCGGGGCGGCGCACTGCTGATCGGCGTGGACCTGCAGAAGGATCCAGCCGTGCTGGACGCCGCCTACAACGATGCGGCCGGCGTCACGGCCGACTTCAACCGCAACCTGCTGGTGCGCATCCGCGACGAGCTGGGCGCCGACGTGGATCCCGAGGCCTTCGCCCACCGCGCCTTCTACGACGCCTGGCGCGGACGCGTCGAGATGCACCTGGTCAGCCTGCGCGCCCAGACCGTGCGACTGGATGGGCATCGGTTCCCGTTCCAGGCCGGAGAAACACTGCACACCGAAAATTCCTACAAATACACCCTGGACGGCTTCGAGCACCTGGCCCGACGTGCCGGTTATCGCAGCCAACGCGTGTGGACCGACGAACGCGGCTGGTTCAGCGTGCACCTGCTCCAAGTCGTAGGCGGCCAATAAGAGCACATCCGAACCACCCCGCTCGTCAAAACGAGCTGCGGGGCGGCGGTGTGCGAGAAGCGCGGCTCCACGGTCATCAGGCGCATGCCACAGGCCTTGGCGTCGGTGATGGCATGGTCCAACGAGCGCGCCCATTGCCCGGCCTCGAAGGGGTTGGCGCCCAGGGTGACGAGCAGCCGGGTGTGGTCCAGATCGGGCATGAAGGCGTACCCGCCCGAGGTGAGCTCGTCGGCCACGTGGCGGGCCGCCCGCATTCAGGCCGGGGCGGAGGCGTCGGACAGCTCCGGCGTCAGGACCACGCGCGGAAAGGCCCCGATCACCTCGCGATAGACACGCGCCGGATCGTTCTCATAGCGCCTGGAGAAGTGGAAGGGCACGAGCCGGGCCACACCGGCGGCCGCAGCGATCTCGCCACAGGCCCGCGCCGTGAGATGGCCGGTGCGCCGGGCCTGGGCACGGTCGGCCCGCACGAAGGCGGCTTCACAGAACAGGGTGTGCGCCCGGTGGGCGAGACGCTCCAGGCGCCCGCGGTTGTCCGGAGTGTCGGCCAGATCCGTGGCGTAGACCAGGCGTTTGCCGGGGCGGATCAGCACGAGATCCCGCGCCAGATCCCCCACCCGTTCCATGACGCCCGTGGGCAGGGTGATGCGCGCGCCGAGCGCATCGGCGTGGATGCGCCGCTTCAGCTCGCCCAGCCACGGCCCGGCTTCCAGGCCCCGGGCCGCGAGACGGTCCTTGCGCACGTTGATCTCGCGGGCGGGCTCGAGGGCGAAGGCCAGCACCGGCGTGTGATGATCGAGCAGGGCCGCACGCACCCGAAACCCCGGCTCGTCCAGCAGCACACCGGACGCATCGGGCGCGGTGCGCAGGGCCACGGGGCCGTCACGACCGGCCTGGAGCTGGAACACGTAGCGCAGGGCACCGTCCCACTCGGTCACGATAAAACGCGGCCCGCGGTCCCCGATCCGGTCCCAGAGGATGCCGCGCAGGAAGCCGGCGAGATGGTCGGCGAGCCCGGGTGGACCGTAGAGCCGGCAGGGCTCGGTGAGGCCGATGCGGGCGCGCAGGAGCCAGAGGAAGCCCGCAATGTGGTCGAAGTGGGCATGGGAGACGAATACATCGGTGAGGCGGTGGGCCACCCGGGCGGGCAACCGCGCCCCCTCCCCCAGGTCGAAGAGCAGCCGACGCCCCTGGTGCACCAGGCGCAGGTGCAGGCAGGGATCACCGAACACGCCGTTGACCAGGTTCGCCTCTACGTGCCCCACTCGCAGGGCGAGAGGCCGCGGTGTTTCCACCTTCGCGGGCGATGCCAGTCCTTCGGGAAGCACGTCGATCGGCTCGGTGCAACCTTCGGCGAAGGGCTCCAGAGTGGTCAAGAAACCGCTCTCGTCGCGCGCCGCATCGCGCACCAGGAGGGTGTCGGCATCGGCGGGCAGGGATGGTGCACGCAGCTCCAGCCGGTCTCCTTCCACCGCCACTACCTCGCCCATCGCCCGCGTCCGGCCGCGCGAAAGGAGGGCCACCTGCCGGCCGGTCCAGGCCTCCGGCACGTCCAGCGGAGGCGGCGTCCCGGTGAGGTGCCAGCGCCCGAGCTCGATCCGCTGTGCCGTGGCACGCTCCAGGTAGCGGTCCCAGAGCATGGTGCGCTCACGCAGACGCTGGCGCAGACCCGGGCGCCGGGCACGCGGATCGCGCGGGATCCGAAGCACCGGGAGACCCAGCGCCGCGAGTTCCTGCTCCAGCGTCACCACACCGGCGGCTCCCCCCAGCACCAGGACCACCTCTGCCGAGACGGCCTCGGCCGTTGCCGTCAAGAGCTCGGCCGCCGCCACCCCGCGCACCACCCCCGGTGGATCGACCACGAGTGTTGCGGGCGGGATCGTTCGCAGCAGCCGTTCCATGGCCGCCACCAGCGGCAGGCGGAATCGCGCCGCATTCAGGGAACACAGGGCCTCCATCCCTTCCAGCCGCCATGCGCCGTGATCCCAGCGGCCCAGACACACTGCGCCGGGAACGCCGAAGGGCGGGGAGCCTGGATCTGCACTCAAGCAGTAGACGGCCTCATGCCCGTGCGACAACACGCCGCCCAGACGCTGGGCCAGGGTCGACTTGCCCGCCCCGGGCGGACCGGACAGGAGGATGCGCCGGCGGCCACGCAGGGCCTGCACCACGGCGTCCAAGGTGGCGGCGACCTCCGGCTTCATCGCCGCCACCCCCCTGCATGGCCCCCTGCCCTAGACCTCGGGCACGCCGGCAGCCTGCAGGGCTGCCGGGTGGCGGCTACACTCCTTGTGGGAGGGCACGTACCATGGCCGACCCGAGCGACCTTGAAACAGGCCTTGCTCACGTGGATCCCGTTCCTGCGCATTTCATCCATTCCGTATCCCCTTGGGCACTCGAAGAGGCGCAACGCTCGAGGCCGCGCGAGCAGGCGCGCCCCTCCGGGCCGCTCGATTCGGGCTCCAGCGGGCCTTCGCGCCACGAGGCTACATGGTCTGCCTGGTGCATTACGCCGACGGCTCCACGGGTGTGCTCCTGTATCTGAAGACCGCGCTCATCACTCAGGTGAGCTTTGCGGTCAAAGGCTATGCGGCGCTGAACCCCGACTTCCCGGATCAGAGCACGGTGGATCAGTTCTTCGACGAGGTGCAGTTCGAAGCATATCGTGCGCTCGGCTACCGCGTGGCGAGTCGGATGCTGGACGACCCGGTCCCGCAGGCATGCTTGCGCGGGCTCGACGTGGACCCGCTCCCCCAACACATACAAGGGCTCATCGAGCATCTGACGGCCTGACCCGGCAGTGGCCTGCACCCGAACAATCCACCTGGGCGGTGCGCGGAACCTATTTCCACAACCACGACGTGGTAGGATGGCCCCGTGGCCGCCCCCCGACCCGCGACGGAGGTTTCCCCATGAGCGACATCCCACTGGTCGACGTCACCCTGCATATCGACGAGACGCTGGACAAGGCGAAGCGTGCAGAGATCGAAGAACGGCTGCGCGCGCTGGACGGGGTGATCAGCGTGCATTCGCCGGACGACAAACCGCATCTGGCCATCGTCGAATACAATCCCGACCGGCTGAACTCGGCACGGATCCTGGAGACGGTCACCCGCCAAGGGGTGCATGCCGAGCTCGTGGGATTGTAAGCGCCGGCCGGGAGCGGCGCTGCGCTGCGGTGCCAGATCACTCCCGTTCCACGACGCCCGCGTAATAGGCAGCGACGGATTCGATCTCGGCCTCGCTGAGCTTCGCCGCGATGCCCGGCATGGGTCCGAGACCCGGACGACCCCGGCGCCCCGATCGCCAGGCGCGGAGCTGGCGGGCGAGGTATCGGGCCGGCTGCCCAACCAGCACGGGAATGTCCTCACCTCTGAGTCGGGCGGCGGGGGCATGGCAGGCATCGCAGGGCGCCAAGCCGCGTGTCGGGTCGCCCGAGCGGGCCAGGCGCTTGCCCGAGCCCGCGGGCAACACGGCCGCCGGCGGCGTGGGCAGCGCCGCGTAGTGGCCGGCCAAGGCCTCCCCGTCCTCCGGCCCGAGCAGCTCCGCCACCGGACTCATCAACGGGCTGGTCCGCTCACCGGAACGGAACGCCTCGAGCTGGCGTTCGAGATACCGCGCAGGGAGGCCCGCCAGACGGGGGATGCCGGCGTGCGCATCGCCACGACCGCCCTCACCGTGACAACCATCGCAGAAACCCGGATCCCGCAGCGCGGAGGCCGACAACGGCAGCAGGGTCGCGACCCCAACCACCAATATCGCCCTGCGCGCGGCGCGTTCCATGACCTGAGAGTCTGGCCCCGCAGCACCGCCAAGGCAAGGCGCGGATGCCTGGTTGCGTCTGGAATGCATCTCGACCACCCACGGAGCCGCACGAGAACGGTCCGCCGCACCGGAGGGAGACACCCGTGAACCGTCAGCAAGCCATGGCGATTTCGCATCGCATCCGCAGCACCTGCGTCCTGCTCGCCGTGCTCTTGGCCGGCTGTGCCGATCATCAAGACCAGAGCCCGCCACCCGGTCGCCCCGACTGGGCGCACATCAAGGCCCACGCCAAACCGCAGCTCGTGCTCGCCGATGAATTCTCCACCCCCGTGCTCCTGAAACCTCCGGCGAGCCCGGCCTGGGAAGACGGCATCTTCATCAGCCGGGACGGCCTCCGCCTCTACGCCTTCTATTCACCGGCCGACGTGTACCAGTATGCGGTGAACACGGCCGGGCAAACCGGCTGCATCGACATCACCCCCTATTTACGCGGCCCCCGGCTCGGCATGGATCTCCAAACCAACCCGTGGGGTTGCGACAAGGTGCTCCACAGCGACATCGCCTATGCCACACGCGACTCCACCAGCCGACCGTTTGGACCTTGGCGCCTGTCGAACATGGCCGCGCCGCTCACCTGGGAAGGTGGGTTCCAGGCCATGGACAACGGCGATGGCGCCATCGATGCCGTCCTCTCGAGATCGACCGACGAGCGCAAGAACGACCTGTACTGGGCACGGGGCGTCTCGCACAATCCCCCCTTGAGCGCATTTGCACCGATGCCCGACCCGATCAACTCCCCGTCCCAGGAGGACAATCCCCATCTGGAGCGGCTCGACGACACGACCCTGGTATTGCTCTTCGACAACCATGGCCAGGGCGATTCCAGAACGACCATCCGATACGCCATGAGCCATGACGACGGCGTCCACTGGACCCCGCCTGCCGCGCTGGGCGCCAACATCAACGCGGGCCCCCACGATCTCACCGGGCATCTGTACTTCGATGGCGACGAGTGGTGGCTGTACTTTGCCTCCGAGCGCGACGGTGCGCTGGCCATCTACCGCAGTTTGCATCAGACGGGCGACCTCATCGCCGACTTCGACGACTGGGGACCGGCTCAGCTCGTCGTCGCCCCGGGTCCGGTGGACGATGGCTCGGGATTCATGTCCGGCGTCGGCGAGCCCTCGCTCACCAGCCGTGGGGATCTCGTCTTCGCCGCGGTCTATGGCGCCAGCAACCCGACGCCCTTTGACGCCTCCGACATCGATGCGTGGATCGCGATGCGCAAGTGAAGCGCCAGGGAAAGGCCCGTCGAGCGAGGTGGAGGCAGCGCAAGGCACACCCAACCACGGAATGCAGGGCCCGTCCGCCGAGAGCCGCCACTGAACGCGTCGGCAGGCACCTGCATGGAACCGACCGCTGCGCCTGCCCGGGGTTGCGGGCGTCGAGATGGAGGCGATCCTTGAGCCAGCTCATGTCACGCCGTCGATGCGATCGCACACAATTGGCGGCGGACTGATCGGCACTTCCTCGACGTCAAGGCGCAGCCAAAGGGGGATTCTTCCATGTTCGGCCCCGGACAGAAGCGTGACACGGCCCGATCCCGTTCTCTACACCAAGCGGCCCTCGGGGTGGTGCTTGGTGTCCTCGCCGCAGCAGGCCTGCGCGTGACGTCTGCGGAACCGGCGCCTGCGGCATCCATGGCGGCGGTGGAGGGCCCCGCTTCCGAGCGGATCGAGCTGGGCATCCGGGAATACGACGTGACGGCCAGAAAACGGCCCGTGGACAAATCGGTGACACGCCTGCTGGAGAAACCGGAGGACACCTCCACCACCGACCACAGCGAGCTGGACGAGCTGCAGGGCCCCTTCCACAGTGGCCCCGAGGTGACCAAGGCCTGCCTGGAGTGCCACAACAAGGCGGGGAAGCAGTTCCGAAAAAACATCCACTGGACCTGGCGCTGGCACAACCCGCGCACCGGCCAGGAGTTGGGCAAGGCGCTCCTGGTCAACAATTTCTGCACCAACGCCGCCGGCAACGAAGGCATGTGCGCCCAGTGTCACGCCGGCTACGGCATGACCGACGCCCGTACCTACGACTTCTCCAACGAGGAGAACATCGACTGTCTCGTCTGCCACGAATCCACGGGCACCTATTACAAACTGCCGCCCACGCGGGGCAACAAGGCCTGTGCGGTGATGTTCGAGGGCAAACCCCCCATCGATTGGACCCGGGTGGCGCAGAGTGTGACCCTGCCGGGACGAAACAACTGTGGGGCCTGCCACTTCTTCGGTGGCGGCGGGGACAACGTGAAGCACGGAGACCTCTCCTCGGTGCTCTTCAATCCACCCAAGGACGTCGACGTCCACATGTCCCCACAGGGCGAGAACTTCGCCTGCATCATCTGCCATGTGGGCGAAGGCCACAAATGGGCCGGCAGCCGTTACGCCCCCCTGGCCAAGGATCCCGGTGAGACCAAACCCGGCCTGCCGCGGCACACCGCCACCTGTGAGAGCTGTCATACCCACGAGCCTCATCCCCTGGGGCTCATGGGACTCAAGCTCAACGATCACACCGACCGCGTGGCCTGTCCCACCTGTCATGTCCCCGCCTTCGCCCGGGGAGGCGTCGCCACCAAGGTCCACTGGGACTGGCGCACGGCGGGCCGACTCCGAAACGGAGAGGGATACCGTGAAGAGGGCTACATCCAGGGCAACGGAGAGCCTCGCCACACCTACAAGTCCATCAAGGGCAGCTTCAAGTATGGCGAGAACCTGGTACCGGAATACCACTGGTTCAACGGCGTCGAGCGGTACATCACGGTGCACGACCGGTTCGATCCCTCCAAGCCCGTGGAGATCAACCACCTGGAAGGCGGCCCCGACGACCCGAACGCACGCATCTGGCCCTTCAAGCGCATGGTCACCATCCAGCCCTATGACAAGGGCAACAACACACTGGTCTACATGCACCTCTGGGGCGACGACGAAGACGCGTTCTGGGGGAACTACGACTTCGCCCGCGCCATCCGCCGCGGTATGGCGGACTTCGGACTGCCCTACTCCGGCGAGTACGGATTCATCGAGACCTGGTCCTACTGGCCCATCGTCCACATGGTGGCGCCCAAGGAGGACGCCCTGGCCTGCCGAGACTGCCACGCCCGCCAGGGACGGCTGAAGGACCTGGCCGGTTTCTACATGCCCGGTCGGGACTACAACCCCTGGGTGGACCGGATCGGGATCGCCGTGGTGCTGGCGACGCTGCTCGGTGTACTGGGCCACGGCTTGCTGCGCGTGGTTCTGGCCGCTAGACGGAGGTGAGTCGGATGAGCATACACAAGGTCCGCGTCTTCACACGCTTCGAGCGGTTCTGGCACTGGACCCAGGCCCTGCTCATCTTCGTGCTCCTGTTCTCGGGCTTCTCCATCCACGGCCTGATCCCCGGCATCGATTTCGAAAAGCTGGTCTGGACGCACGTGGGCGCCGCGGTGGGCCTCATGGTGCTGTGGGTATTCGCCATCTTTTGGCATCTCACTACTGGCAACTGGCGTCACTACGTGCCCACCGTCAACGGCCTGTTCCGGGTGGCGCGTTACTACGCCTGGGGCATCTTCCGGGGCGAGGACCACCCCTATCGCAAGCGTTTCTGGCACAAGCACAACCCGCTGCAGGCACTGGCCTATCTGGGCCTCAAGCTGGGCCTGTTCCCGGTCCTGTGGGCCACCGGGCTGGCCTATCTGTTCTACGGATTCTGGGGACAAGGCGCACTGACGGCCGGCTCGCTGGAATGGATCGCCGTCACGCACACGCTGTTCGCCTTTTTCATGGCCGCCTTCGTGATCATCCACGTCTACCTGCTCACCACGGGCGAGTCCTTCGTCGAGCATGTCAAACCCATGATCACAGGCTACGACAAGGTGGAGCTCACCGAGGCGGAGCTCGCGTACCTGAAAGAGGACGAACCGGACCGCGTGCTGGACTGAGGCGGCCCACGCGCAGAACGATCCCACCCCCGGAAACCGGTCCAGCGTACACATTAGCGCACGCTTATGCACATGCGGGATCGGGCGGGACGAGCCCCTCCCGCCACGGGGCCATCCGCCGTACCAGCCCCTGCCGGTCCCGTACAACGGGTTGTTTCCAAAGGACTTTCCAGAGGTGGTCAGAATCCGACCAGAACAACGCCGACCACGTTCCGCCGGGGTCTGGCCAGCGTTGACGACAACTCATTCACAGGGTTATCCACAGGAATTGTGGACAACCGGGAAATCTGCTCCACCGAGCGTCACTTAGCGTTCAAAGGCGAGAAAATCCATCAGCCCGCTGTGTCGGTGGCACACCTTCCCGCCGGTCCCCGGGGGACGAACCGGCAGATACGGGGCTCAGTGCAGGACCGGTCCGGCCATACCCGGCCGGCCCTCACGAATCTCCTGGGGCGTAGCGTCGCGGACCTCCTGCACCTGGACGATGTAGCGCAGGGTCTTGCCCGCCAAGGGGTGGTTGCCATCCACCGTGAGCTTGCCGTTCTCGATCTTGGAGACGATGAACGTCCGCACATCGCCCGCATCGTTCATCATCTCCACCTCGGCGCCCACGTGGCGAAACTGCGGCGGCACGTTCTCGATGTCATCGGTGTAGGTGAGCGCGGGATCATGCGGTCCGAAGGCCTCCTCTGGCGGGACGAGCACCTCCACCTGATCTCCCACCACCTTGCCCTCCAGCGCACGCTCCAACCGCTCGAGCAAACCGCTGTCCGCACCGTGCACATAGGCGATGGGCAGGTCCACCTGTTCCAGGACCCGGCCGCTCTCGGGCTCGACGATCCGGTATGTGAAGCGAACGAACTTGTGTCGCGTGATCCGTTCCTGCGGCACCGCTGCCTCCTGGACTCAAACGGCTTTTCTATACTATACGCGTCCCGTTCGCCCCCGCCCGAGAGAACGCAGCTTGAGCTTTCCCCCTTCCCTCGACGACGTCCAGTCCCTGATCGCCGAGACCGCGGGCGCGGACACCTCCGCCACAGGCCCCGTTCTGCAAGCCCTCGGCCAGTTCCTGCAGATCGCACGCAGCCCCGACGCGGCCGCCCTGCAGCCGGGCGAGGTCACCGAACTGGGTGACTACGCCCTGCAGCTCTTGCAGTCGCTGGCCCTCCAGGCCCGGGACACGCCCCGAAGCTGGGGACCGGCGGCCGTCGCGGTGGCGGACTGGGTGATGCAGCGTGGGGGTCGCGTCCAGACCCTGGAGCCCGTGGTGGACGCCTTGGCCGAGCTGGCCAACCGGACCCGGGAGCCGGACAGACTCGCGGAGATCACCGACTTCATGGAGCGGCTCACCGGGGCCTGTGCCCAGTCGGTGCGCGCGGACCTGGAGCTGAGCAACCCCGGACGTCCCTGGCGCATCCTTCATCTCAACCGCGCCATCACCGCCACGCGGAGCCTGGACCCCGAGCGCATGGTACGCGCCTTCGACGCCCTGACCCACGCGCTCCCCCACGATGCCCCGGAGTTCTTCCATCAAGGGATGGGAGAAATGGAGCGCCTGGGATACCCCGAACCCGTGCGGCGGGTGATGGCCGACTACCACCGGCGCTGGACGCGCCCGAAGACCAACTGAACTCAGTTGGGGGTGTGCGTGCCGGGGACGAAGCTCGCCAACGGCGAGTCGGGCGCGATCTCCACCACGATGGTCTCTTCCAATGCCAGATCGCCGGCCTCGATATAGGGGTAAAGCTGCTCAGCGATCTGGCGGATGGTGGCCATTCCCCGGCCGTCGCGCGAATCCTCGCCGAGGTCCAGGATTCCGGTCTTGAGTGCTGCGATGTAGTCGCGCATCTGCTCGGCCTGGGCCTCCGCGGGGAGTGCCTGGAAGGCCTCGGTGAATTCCAGATGCAGCTCGTATCCCGCTTTCTCGGGATTCTCCATCACGGAGATGCGAAACGGGCCTTCGATTTCCATCGTCTGAATTTCCTCTGAAAAGCTGGCGTTGAGCGGCCGGGAGCGCCGGACCTACAATCCCTGCATCATCCCACGAGCTCCACCCGATCACAAACCCTTGACCCAGCCGCCCGCGGTCAACCCTTATGCAGTGGAAACCACCGCCGCCAATTTCCAGCAGGTGGTGATCGAGAACTCGCGCCGGGGACCGGTGCTGGTCAACTTCTGGTCGCGACGTGCGGGTCCTTGCCTGCGTCTGTATCCCATCCTGGACCGTTTGGCCCGCGACTTCGGCGGTGGATTTCTGCTGGCCAACCTCGATACGGATACGGACGGGCAGTTCGCACGCCGGCTCGGCATCACCAGCGTGCCCACCCTGAAGCTGTATCGCAACGAAGCGGTGGTGGAGACGGTCTACGGGTTCGAGAACGAGGCCGCGCTCCGGCGGCTGCTCGGTCGCCACGCGGCCACGCCCGCCGATACGGTGCTGGCACGCGCCGTGCAGGCCGTGCGTGAGGGCCGTGAGAAGACTGCCATGCAGATCCTCGCCGAGGGCGCCGTGACCCATCCCGAGGACCTGCGCATCCCCTTGACCCTGGCCAAGCTGCTCATGCGCAGCGGTGAGCTCGAGCAGGCCATGCGGCTCCTCGCCCACATGCCGGGGCCGCTGCGCGAGCAGGCGCAAGCCCAGGATCTCATGGCCCACCTGGATTTCCTGCTCAGCGCCCAGGCGGCCGCCGGTC
Source organism: Gammaproteobacteria bacterium (assembly GCA_027030565.1). Lineage (GTDB taxonomy): Bacteria > Pseudomonadota > Gammaproteobacteria > JAJDOJ01 > JAJDOJ01 > JALVEU01. Next base: position 36,529 of record JALVEU010000057.1, read on the forward strand.
CGGGGCAGCCGGCCGATGTGCGGGAGCGGCGCTTTCTGGAAGCGGCCCGGGCCCTGGTGGAAGACGACGATCTGGAGGTTGCAGCGAATACCCTGGCCGAGCTGGTGGAGGCCGAACCGAACTGGGCGGAGGGCAGGGCCAGACGGGGCCTGCAAGCCCTCCTGCGGCTGCTGCCCAAGGACGACCCGCTGAGGAAGGGAATCCTGGAGCGCCTCCCGCAACTGCGGCCCTGAGCACGCAGGCGGGCCGAGGGGGTCAATCGGGTTCGGCGTACAACCCGGGCCTCGGCTGCCCCGGATGCAGGAGGACCGGATCGCCGAACTGGGGCTCGCGTGCCAGCACGCGGCGCTGGTGGATCCGCATGGGGGTGGCGTCACGGAAGACGAAGATGACCCCGGTGAGCCCACCGCGTGCCATACGCAGGGGCGCTGCCGAGCCCGCCACGGGCAGCGACGCGCCGTCCTGCACCACCATGAGCGCGTGATTGCCCGTCTCCACGCGCCGCCCCGTGCGTACACAGGTCTCCACCGGGTCGGGCTCCTGCTGGCCCGTCTGTTCGTCCAGGAGGCGGACGACGCGTCCGAACGGCAGACCCAGGATGTGCATCGTGTCGATGCCCATCAGAAGCCCCGCCACCGGGTTCACTTCGAGAATACGACCACCCGCATCGGTGCAGACCACGCCATCGCACGGCTCCGGGGAGAGCCCGCCGTCTGGGGTTCTGCGATCGAGCAGCTCGCGGAGCTGTAGCGCTCCTGTCTGCATCAGACCCATCGAGTCGTCCTTCGCCCGCCTTGCGCGGGCCCCTTGGTGGGCGGCCCCGGGCCAGAGCCCCGGCCGCGTTTTTCTATGGTGGCCTCTTGCGTGCCGTTTGCCGCCCAACGGCCCCGTTCGGGTGCCTGAACGGCTTCAATTTGGATTTAGAATAGCATCCGCTGGGGGGGCTTTCATCCGAAAGAATGCGTACTTTCGTCCTTGCCGCCGATGCCGAAACGCACTGCGGCCTGGACCAGTTCGGCCAATGACCCGGCCTCCATCTTGTGCATGATCCTGGCCCGGTGGACCTCCACGGTGCGATGGCTCACGTCCAGCTTCTCGGCGATCTCTTTGTTGGAATAGCCCTGCACCAGCAAGGCCAGGACTTCGTTCTCGCGCCGGGTCAGGCGCTGCAGTCGGGCAGCCACGCGCTCGCGTTCCTCGCGCTCGGCCCGACGCCGCGCATCCAGTGCGAAGGCCTCGCGGATACGGTCCATGAGCTGGGCGTCGTCGAAGGGCTTCTCCAGGAAGTCGATGGCGCCCCCCTTCATCGCCTGCACGGAGACCGGGACGTCGCCGTGCCCCGTGATGAAGATGATGGGCAGTTCCACCCCATCGTGGCGAAGCTGGTCCTGGAGCTCGATGCCGCTCAGACCCGGCATGCGCAGATCCAGGACCAGGCAGCCCGGAAGCTCTTCCCGGTATTCACGCAGGAACGCCTCGGCCGACGCGAAATCTCGCACGTTGAAACCGGACGATTCCAGCAGGAAGCGCAGCGAGCGACGATAGGCGTCGTCGTCATCGACCAGAAAGACCTGTGGACTCACGTGGCATTTCCTCGTCGCAGGTTTCCTCCAAAGGCAGGCTCACCTCGAATACGGCGCCGCCCAGCTCGCCGCGGCACTGCACGTCGATATGCCCGCCGTGGGCCTCTACAATGGTACGACAGATGGCCAGACCCATTCCCGTACCCTCGCGCCGCGTCGTGTAGAACGGCTCGAACACACGGGCGCACTGCGCCCGATCCAGCCCCGGTCCGCTGTCCGCCACCAGGATGCACGCGTTGCGCCCGGAACGCGTGATCGTCAGGCGCAGCCGACGGGGCACCAGCTGCGCCTCTTCCATGGCCTCCAGGGCATTGAAGATCAAATTGAGCAGGACCTGCTCCAGCTGGATCCGGTCGCAGCGCACCTGAATCCCCACCTCCGTGGCCACGATCTCCATGGACACCTTACGCGCGCGCAGCTCGGAGGCGGCGAACCCAGCCGCCTGGCGCACCAGCTCCTCCAGATCCGTGCACACGAAGTGCGGCTGGCCCTTGCGCACGAACTCACGGGTCTTGCGCACGATCTCGGATCCGCGCATGGCCTGGTTCACCGTCTCCTCCAGCACCTGCTCCAGGCGCTGCCGATCCGGCGTCCCCTGCCGCACCAGTTTGAGACTGGCCTTTGCATAGTTGACCACGGCACCCAGGGGCTGGTTGAGCTCATGGGCCAGGCCGGTGGCGAGCTCCCCGATGATGCTCAGGCGGTCCACATGGGCCAGCTCCAGCTGGTGGCGCCGCAGGACCTCCTCGGCCTGCTTGAGCTCGGTGACGTCCTGCCGGACCCCCACCACGCCGGCCACCTGTCCGGCGTCGTTGTAGACCGGGGCGCGGGTGCCGAGCACGGTGCGATCCCCGTCGGCGGGCTCCTCGCGCATGTCCACCCGCCCCGAGCGCATGACCCAGTGCTCCACGCTGCGGTTGCGCTCGGCGGTCTCCGGATCCAGGACCTCCATGTCCGTACGTCCCAGCAGTGCACTGCGGCTGCGTCCCAGGGAGCGCGCATAGGCCTCGTTCACCAACCGGTAGTGCCCTGCCCGGTCCTTGAGATAGACGCCGTCGGCCATGGCCTCCACCACTGCACTCAGGGTGGCATGGCTGTCCCGCAACAGGCGCTCGGCGGACATCCGCCGGCGCTCGGTGCGCCACGACCAGACCATCATCAGCCCTGCCGCCAGCACCACGCCCACCATGAGCACCGCCGTCTCGCTCCAGACCCGCTCGCGCTCCTCCTCGAACAGCCCGGCCTCCGGCAGATCCGCGAGGATCCAGGCGGTCCCCGGAACCGGAGCCTGATACAGGGCGCGCACCCACTGGGCGGCGGGGATGATCTCCACAGGCTCTTCCGCCGCGCGCCAGGACTGCGCCGAGACGTCCACCACCGCCTGGCCCCCGGCCCCCTCGGTCACCAGCACGAGCCGGTGCCCAGGAGGCTGGGCATCGGCGAGCACCCGCGTCAACGACTCCGGGGAGAGGCTGATGAAGAACACCAGCTCCTGGGCACCCGGCCGCCCCGGAACCGGCACCATGACGTCGAAGTGCGAACCCAGCGGATGCGGATGCAGCCGCAGCACTTGCTGGTGCCCGTGCAGCACGAAGTCGGCAATGTCCAGGCGGCACACGTCCCCCACCAGGTCGTGCCCGGAGTCGATGAGGATGTCCCCGAAACCGTCCACCAGGGTGAATGCAAAGACCTCGGGGAAGAATGCCTGCACCCGCCGGCGCAGTGCGGCCAGGTCACCGGCGTCTCCGGCGCCCGAGGCCAGCCTGCGCAACCGTGGCGCCTCCTCCACGGCCAGGATCCGCACGGAGCGGTTCAACTCGCTGACCCGCACCCCGATCTGGCTCACCGCACCGCTCACCGCACCGGCAGCCAGTTCCCGCTGCACCGCACTGAAGCCGTGCAGGCGTTCCTGCGCCTGCCAAGTCAACAGGGCGGCCACCACCCCGATGAACACCACGGAGTACGCCAGGGCCATGGGACCGGTGCGCCCCATCCAGCGGGAACCGCTGGCCCGCTGCATGCCGGCACCGTCCAAGCCACTGGGAAACATGGGGAAATCGACCTCGCGTGAATCTGCCGATGCTATTCTAACCCGCCGTTTCCGACCCCGCTCCCGCCAACGGCCATGTCTGCAGACGACCGCCCCCTGAGCCCACCGGCCCTCGAGGAACGCCTCGAGGAGCACGTGGACCCGGTGCTGTCCTCACGGCGCACGGCGGCGGGCCCGGCCGCTGCACTGGCCCGCTATAGCCGCTCTCAGCAGGAATTCGTCCTCCATTGGGTGGGGGCCATCTCGCGCAGCAACGCCGAGATGGCCTTCCAGGTGGCCGCCTATGCCCCCCAGGCCCTCGACGCACTGGACCTGGAGGGCGTGGAGGCATGGATCGTGCAGGCCATGGATGCCTTCGACCGCCAGGGCCTCATGGCGGGCATCGCCGCCCTGCGGGAGGTGGAGCGCTTCGCCCGGGACCGCCGGGAGCGCGTGCGCGGATTGCCCCTGGAAGAGGTCCAGGGCGTGCTGGAGAACTTCCTCCACGGGCTCGCCGGGCGGCCACTGCGCGTGGAGGCCGATGAGGAGGCCTGGACCGACACCGAGACCATCCGTCTACCTCGCATCCTGGGTCGCTTTGCCGCGCGCAGGGACAACTTCGCGTTGTACAAGGCCATGGCCGTGCTGCTCTGGGCGCAGGGCTTCCATGGCACCTGGCGCAGCGACCCGTCGGAGCGGGCCGCCGAACTGCCCGACCCGGAACACGCACTGGCGCTGTTCCACGCCCTGGAGACCTTTCGCCTCGAGGGTCGGATCCGCGAAGAGCTGCCGGGTGTGTTCCGCACCATGCAGGTGCTGCGCGAGCGCCTCGACGAACCGCTCCCCGCCGTCTGGGCCGAGGCGCGTGCCGCGCTGAGCCGGGCCGCCGCGGACGGCGAAGCGGTCTGGCGGTGGGTGGAGCGCCTGTGGGGCACCCGGGCACCGCAATGCAGCTATGCGGGCACGCTGCGCCCGGAGGCCGTGCGCGAAGCGGTGCAGGCACGCATCGCCCGGGAGAAGCAGGCCTTCCGCGTCATGCTCGCCAAGCTTCAAGAAGAAGTGGAGGGCCATCCCCCAGGGCCCGAGGTCCGGCAAGGCCGATTCTCGATACGCGAGGTCGCACCCGCTGAACGTGCGGCAGGGGTCGGCTTCGAGCTCCTGCTCGACGGCAGACCGGTACCGCCTCCGGAGGGCGCCCGGGGGCTCATGGCCTCCATCGTCCAGGACCTGGGCGAGATTCCTCCGGACTACCTGGTGGCCGCGGGGCCCGGCGAGTACGCCGCCCACCAGAAGACCCCGGAGCGCGACCCCGACGCCGTGTGGAAGGGCACCTA
>JALVEU010000058.1 GCA_027030565.1 Gammaproteobacteria bacterium
GTGGCTGCTCGATGACACGTACAACGCCAATCCCGCCTCCCTGGCCGCCGGAATCGAGGCGCTGTGCGAAGGACCGGGGGAGCCCTGGCTGATCCTTGGGGACATGGGCGAGTTGGGCGCCGAGGCGGCGCGGCTCCACGAGGAGGCCGGGCGGCTGGCGCGCGAGGCGGGTGTGCGGCGCTTGTTCGCGCTGGGCTCACTGGCCCGCCATGCGGCCACCGGCTTCGGTGCCGGTGCGGCGCATTTCGAGGAGATGGAGAGCCTGGTTCGGGCGGTGGACGAGGCGATTCGTGGGGGCGAGCGTATCCTGGTCAAGGGCTCGCGTGCCATGCGCATGGAACGGGTGGTGGCCCGCTTGCGGGCCGCCGGCGCTGAGGGGGAACCACAGCATGCTGCTTGAACTGGCCCGCTGGCTGACCCGCTACGAGAGCGCGTTCCAGGTCTTTCAGTACATCACCCTGCGCGCCATCCTCGGGGTGCTCACCGCACTGGTGATCTCCTTCGTGGTCGGCCCCTGGATGATCCGGCGCCTGACCCGCTACAAGGTGGGGCAGCAGGTCCGCGCCGACGGGCCTCAGTCGCATCTGTCCAAGGCGGGCACACCCACCATGGGCGGGGCCCTGATCCTGGTGGCGGTGACCGTGGCCACGCTATTGTGGGTGGACCTCGGCAATCGGCAGGTCTGGCTCGCGCTCGGCGTGACCCTGGCCTTCGGCCTCATCGGCGCCGTGGACGACTATCGGAAGCTGCGCTTCGGCAACAGCCGGGGGCTGTCGGCCCGTGCCAAGCTGTTCTGGCAGGTGGTCGCCGGGCTCGGCGCGGCCTGGGCCATCCAGGCCACCGCCCAGTCCCCCGCCGAGACGCGGCTCATCGTTCCGGTGTTCAAGCAGGTGGTCGTGGACTTGGGGCCGTGGTTCGTACCCTGGGCCGCGCTCTGGGTCGTGGGTTTCAGCAACGCCGTGAACCTCACCGATGGGCTGGACGGTCTGGCCATCCTGCCCACCGTGATGGTGGCAGGCGCCCTGGGCGTGTTCGCCTATGCGAGCGGCAACGTGGTGTTCGCCAACTACCTGCAGATCCCCTACATCGCCGGGGTGGGCGAGCTCACCGTGTTTTGCGGCGCCCTGGTGGGGGCAGGGCTCGGGTTCCTCTGGTTCAACGCCTATCCCGCCCAGGTGTTCATGGGCGACGTGGGTGCGCTCGCCCTGGGTGCGGCCTTGGGGTTGCTGGCGGTGTTGGTGCGCCAAGAGCTCGTGCTCCTGGTCATGGGCGGGGTGTTCGTGCTGGAGACCGTCTCGGTGATCTTGCAGGTGGCCTCGTTCAGGCTCACGGGGCGGCGCATCTTCCGCATGGCGCCCATCCATCACCACTTCGAACTGCGCGGCTGGCCGGAGCCCCGGGTCATCGTGCGTTTCTGGATCATCACCGTGATCCTGGTGCTGATCGGTCTGGCGACCCTCAAGGTGCGATGAGCGTGGCCATGGCGACATCGCAGGCAGTTGCAACCCTCGCGGCCGGTGTCGACGCGGTGATCGGGCTCGGCGTCACCGGCCTGTCCGTGGTCCGGCATTTGCGAGGGCAGGGTCGCCCGGTGGTGGTCTTCGACACCCGTCCCCATCCCCCGGGTCTGGATGCCTTGCGCAAGGACGGGCTTGGCGTTCCCGTGGTCACAGGCCCGTTGGAGGCCGACGTACTTGCCAAGGCGGGCCGGCTGATCGTAAGTCCCGGAGTCCCGCTTGCCCATCCGGCCATTCAGGCTGCCCGTCGAGCCGGGCGGGAGATCCTGGGTGACATCGAGCTTTTCGCGCGCAGTGCCGCAGCACCGGTGATCGCGGTGACCGGTTCCAACGGCAAGAGCACGGTGGTGAGCCTGGTGGCACACCTGGCGACCCAGGCCGGGCTGCGCGTGCCGGCGGGCGGCAATCTGGGTACCCCGGCCCTGGAGCTCCTCCATGGTCCGGCGCCCGATGCCTATGTGCTCGAGCTGTCCAGTTTCCAGCTCGAAGCCGTGCACGACCTGCGCCCGGCCGCGGCGGTGGTGCTCAATCTGTCGCCGGATCACCTGGATCGCTATGCCGATCTGCAGGCCTACGCAGCCGCCAAGGGCCGGATCTACACGCACGCACGCCGGCGGGTGGTGAACCGTGACGACCCGGCGGCAGCAGGGCTGGCCGGCCCGGACGCCGGGCCGGGCTTCACCCTGGGCACGCCCTCCGGAACGGACTACGGCCTGCGCGAAGCGGCGGGCCGACTCCACCTGGCCCGGGGCGGGACGCCGCTGCTCGACGTGGACGGGCTGCGCATCCGCGGCCGCCACAACTGGGCCAATGCCCTGGCCGCCCTGGCGCTGCTGGATGCCGTCGGTGTCGAGCCGCAGACAGTGGTCTCCGGCCTGCGGGAGTTCTCCGGCCTGCCGCATCGCATGCAGTGGGTCGGCGAACGCGGGGGGGTGGTCTGGTACAACGACTCCAAGGCCACCAACGTGGGTGCCGCGGTCGCCGCCCTGCAGGGGACGGGTCGGCCGGTGGTCTGGTTGGCCGGGGGGCAGGCGAAAGGGCAGCGATTCGATGCTCTGGCGCCGGTGGTGGCCCGCCACGTGCGCCACGCCATCCTCTTCGGCGAGGACGCCGGTGCCATCGAGAAGGCCCTCAACGGTGTGGTGACGGTGGAACGGGTACCCGATCTGTCCGCCGCCGTGGCCGCGGCGAAGCACAGGGCACGCCCCGGTGATGCGGTGGTGTTGGCCCCGGCCTGCGCCAGTTTCGACCAGTTCCGGGACTTCGCCGCCCGAGGCGAGGCCTTCGTGGCGGCCGTGCGGGAGGTACTGGGATGAGTACCGCACTGGCCCAGGCCACGCGGGGAACGCGGCCCACGTTCGCCATCTGGGCCCGCCAGTGGGTGGATCCGGTCCTGGCTCTGGTGGCGGTGGCGCTATTGGCGCTGGGCCTGGTGATGGTCGCCTCGGCCTCTGTGCCCAAGGCTGCGGAAGCGGGCGATGCGCTGTACTTCTTCAAGCGCCAACTGGCCTTTGCCGGCTTCGGGCTGGCGCTGGCCGCAGCGGCCTATGCAGTGCCCCTGTGGGTGTGGGAGCGCGCGGCCTACTGGCTGGCGGCAGGGGCCGCCCTGCTGCTGATCCTGGTGTTGATTCCGGGGCTTGGCCACGAAGTCAACGGTAGCCGGCGCTGGCTGCGCCTCGGGCTGACCCTGCAGCCCTCCGAGCTGGCACGGTTTGCCGCCGTCCTGTTCGTGGCCGCCTACCTGGTGCGTCGACAGGGGGAGGTACGCAGCCAGTGGTGGGGTTTCGTCAAACCTCTGCTCATCTGCGCGGTGCTAGCGGGGCTGATCCTGCTCGAGCCGGACCTGGGCTCGGCGGCGGTGCTCATGGCCGTGGTGCTCGGGATGCTGTTCCTGGCCGGCGCCCGGCTGCTGCCGTTCGCTCTGTTTCTGGGCGGCGGACTGGGTCTCGGCGTACTTGCGGTGGTCCTGGAGCCGTACCGCCTGCACCGTCTCCAGGCGTTCCTGGACCCCTGGCAGGACCCGTTCGGCTCCGGGTTCCAGCTCGCGCAGGCGTTGATCGCCATCGGCAGCGGAGGGTGGACCGGGGTCGGTCTCGGAGAGAGCGTGCAGAAGCTCCTGTACCTGCCGGAGGCGCACACGGATTTCCTGTTCTCCGTGTTGGCCGAGGAGCTGGGCCTGCTCGGCGTGGCCGTGGTGATCGGGTTGTTCGCGGTGCTGGTGTGGCGCTGTTTCGCCGTGGCGGTGCGCGCCGAGGCGGCGGGTCTGCGCTTCGGCGTATGGGTGGCCTACGGGGTGGGGATGTGGCTGGGGTTACAGGCCTTCATCAACATGGGGGTCAATCTGGGCGTCCTGCCCACCAAGGGCATCACGCTGCCCCTGATGAGCTCCGGCGGTAGCAGTCTCGTGGTCAATCTGATGGCCCTGGGCCTGGTGCAGCGTGTGTGGCGCGAGGCCCGCGACCAGGCCCCGCTCCCGGGCCTCGTACGCCGGGAGGGAGAACCATGAGCGCCCGGCCCGTGCTCATCATGGCCGGCGGCACTGGGGGGCACGTGTATCCGGCGCTGGCGGTGGCCCGCTGGTTGCGTGAGGCCGGCGTGCCGGTGGTGTGGATGGGCACCCGGATGGGGCTGGAGGCCCGGGTCGTGCCAGAGGCGGGCTTCGAGGTGGAATGGCTGGAGGTGAGCGGGCTCCGGGGCAAAGGCCCCGGGGCCTGGATCCTGGCTCCGTTGCGCCTGGGTCGCGCCCTGGTGCAGGCCTGGCGTGTGCTCGGGCGCAGGCGGCCGCGCTCGGTACTGGGCATGGGCGGGTTCGTCGCCGGACCGGGCGGTGTGGCCGCCTGGTTGCGGCGGGTGCCCCTGGTGGTCCACGAGCAGAACGCGGTGGCGGGACTCACCAACCGTCTGCTGCAACCCCTGGCGCGGCGCCTGCTGGAGGGCTTCCCCGGCGTGTTCGGAGTGGCGCGGGCCGAGCACACGGGCAATCCCGTGCGTGCGGAGATCGCGGCGTTGCCGCCCCCCGAGCAGCGCTTCGCTGGCCGCGACGGACGCTGGCGACTGCTGGTGGTGGGCGGGAGCCTGGGGGCCCAGGTGCTCAACGAAACCTTACCGGCAGCCCTCGCACAGCTGGATGCGGCGGATCGCCCCGAAGTGCTTCATCAGACCGGTACCCGGACGCTGGAGCTGGCAAGGGAGGCCTATGTGCGCGCCGGGGTGGCGGCGGACGTACGGCCGTTCCTGGAGGATATGGCCGCGGCCTACGGCTGGGCCGACCTGGTGGTCTGCCGGGCTGGGGCGCTGACCGTCGCCGAGCTGGCCGCGGCGGGGCTGGGTGCCATACTGGTCCCCTATCCCCATG
>JALVEU010000059.1 GCA_027030565.1 Gammaproteobacteria bacterium
GGGCCAGATGCCGCCGAATGGCACCGGTGGCTGCGAGGCGCAGATCGGTGTCGATATTGACCTTGCGCACGCCATGCTTGATCCCCTCCTGGATCTCCTCCACGGGCACCCCATAGGTCTCGCCGATGTCCCCGCCGTACTCGTGGATGATCGCCAGCCACTCCTGAGGCACCGAGGAGGAGCCGTGCATGACCAGGTGCGTGTCGGGGATCCGTGCGTGAATCTCCTTGACACGTTCGATGGCCAGGATGTCGCCCGTGGGTGGGCGGGTGAACTTGTAGGCGCCGTGCGAGGTGCCGATGGCGATGGCCAAGGCGTCCACCTTGGTCTGCTTGACGAAATCGGCGGCCTGATCGGGATCGGTGAGGAGCTGCTCCTTGCTCAGCTTGCCCTCGGCGCCCGAGCCGTCCTCCTCACCCGCCATGCCGGTCTCCAGCGAGCCAAGGCAGCCCAGCTCGCCTTCGACGGAAACACCGCCGGCATGGGCCATCTCACTGACCTTGCGCGTGACGTCCACGTTGTACTCATAGCTGGACGGGGTCTTCATGTCGGGCATGAGCGACCCGTCCATCATCACCGAGGTGAAGCCGAGCTGGATGGACCTCAGGCAGACACCCGGGTCGGCACCGTGATCCTGGTGGACGCAGATGGGAATGTCCGGCCACTGCTCCACCGCCGCCTGCATGAGGTGGCGCAGGAAGGGGGCTCCGGCGTAGGCGCGTGCGCCGGCCGAGGCCTGCATGATGACCGGACTGTCGGTCTCGGCGGCCGCCTCCATGATGGCGTGCACCTGTTCCAGGTTGTTGACGTTGAAGGCCGGCACGCCGTAGCCGTGTTCGGCTGCATGGTCCAGCAACTGTCGTAGCGTGATCAGGGCCATGATGCTCTCCTCTTCTGGTTGATCGTGAAACATGGGCGCGGCACCGGCCCACCAGGGACCAACGCGCCCGACCGTGGGCGACTATTGCTCGGCATCGACCAGCTCACCCACGCGCACGATCTTCATGGCGTTGGTGCCTCCGTCGACGCCCATCAGGTCGCCCTTGGTAATGATGACCAGGTCGCCGTCCTGGACCACGCCGCGCTCCTTGAGCAGCTCGATGGCATCGCGGTTGGCCTGGGCATGGCTGGTGTGCACGGTCTGCATGTTGGCGGGATAGACCCCGCGATACAGGGTCACCTTGCGGCTGGTGTGCACGTGCCGGGTCAGTGCGTAGATGGGAATGCCCGAGCTGATGCGCGACATCCACAGGGGCGTGGAACCCGACTCGGTCAGGGCCGCAATGGCGCGCACGCCCAGGTGATTGGCCGTATACATGGTGGCCATGGCGATGGCCTCGTCCACCCGCTGGAAGCGGGTGTGGATGCGGTGGTCCGAGCGCGTGGCCACGGGCTGGGCCTCGGCGGCCCGGCAGATGCGGCCCATGGCTTTCACCACCTCCACCGGATATTCGCCGGTGGCCGTCTCGGCCGAGAGCATGACCGCATCGGTCCCGTCCAGGACCGCGTTGGCCACGTCGAACACCTCGGCGCGCGTGGGAATGGGGCTGTGGATCATGCTCTCCATCATCTGCGTGGCGGTGATCGCCACGCGGTTCAACGTGCGTGCCTTGTGGATCAGGCGTTTTTGCACCGCCGGCAGCTCCGCATCACCGATCTCCACGCCCAGGTCGCCACGGGCGATCATGATCCCGTCGGAGGCGATGATGATCTCCTCGACCACCTCCAAGGCCTCGGGCCGCTCGATCTTGGCGATGATGCCGCCGGTGCCGCCAGCGGAGCGCAGGAGCAGGCGCGCCTCGCGCACGTCCTCCGCATCACGCGGAAAGGACACGGCCAGATAGTCCACCCCCAGCTCGGCGGCCAGCTCGATGTCGGCCCGGTCCTTGTCCGTGAGTGAGGGGGCCGAGAGCCCCCCACCGAAACGGTTGATCCCCTTGCTGTCACTGAGGGGTCCGCCCACGCGCACCCGGGTGGCGATCTCGTCGCGGGAGACCTGCTCCACATCCAGCACCAAACGCCCGTCGTCCAGCAGCAGCACGTCGCCGGGGCGCACGTCGTCCGGGAGCTGTTTGTAGGCGACCCCTACACGCTCGGCTGTACCTGCGTCGGGTGCCAAGCGCGTGTCCAGTACGAACAGCGCACCCTCCTCCAGGAACACCGGGCCTCCGGCGAACCGTTCGATCCGGATCTTGGGTCCCTGCAGGTCCCCGAGGACACCGATGTGGCACTGCCGGGACTCGCAGAAGGCACGCACGCGCCGCACCCGTTCCCGGTGGGCGTCGGGCGAACCGTGGGAGAAATTGATCCGCACCACATCGACACCGGCAGCCAGCACCGCCTCGAGCACACCATCGGCGTCGGTCGCGGGCCCGATGGTGGCGATGATCTTGGTGCGTCGGTGATCGGGCGCACGCTGCTGAACGTTGGACTCCGACACGGCTCCGGGCATGCGGAACGCCTAACCCATCTCGGCCGCGCGCTGTTCGAGAATCGCCACGGCCGGCAGCTTCTTGCCTTCCAGGAACTCGAGGAACGCGCCGCCCCCGGTGGAGATGTAGGAGATCCGGTCGGCCAGCCCGTACTTGTCCACCGCAGCCAGCGTATCCCCGCCGCCGGCGATGGAGAACGCCTTGGACTCGGCAATGGCCTCGCCCACGACACGCGTACCCTCGCCGAACTGATCGAACTCGAACACGCCCAATGGGCCGTTCCAGACGATGGTACCGGCCGCCTTCATCATCTCCGCGTAACGGGCTGCGGTCTCGGGACCGATGTCGAGTATCATCTCGTCGTCGGCCACCTGATCCACCTTGCGCGTCACCGCCTCGGCCTGCTCCGAGAACTCCTTGGCGACCACCACGTCACTGGGCACCGGTATCTCGCCGCCCTGGGCTCGGGCGGCCTCCATGAGGCGCTGGGCCTCGTCCACCAGATCCGGCTCGTAGAGCGACTTGCCCACGTTGTAACCCAGAGCGGCGATGAAGGTGTTGGCGATACCACCACCCGGGATGAGCTGATCGACCACCTTGGACAAGGACTCGAGTACGGTCAGCTTGGTGGACACCTTGGAGCCGCCGACGATGGCCACCATGGGTCGGGCCGGGTCGTGGAGCGCCTTGCCCAAGGCTTCCAGCTCCGCCGCCAGCAGCGGTCCCGCACAAGCGATCGGCGCGTACTTGGCCACGCCATGGGTGGAGGCCTGGGCGCGATGCGCGGTGCCGAAGGCATCCATCACGTACACGTCGCACAGCGCCGCATACTTGCGAGCCAGGCCATCGTCGTTCTTCTTCTCGCCCTTGTTGAAGCGCACGTTCTCCAGGAGGACCACCTCGCCTTCATCCACCTCGGGCGCATGCTCCAGATAGTCCTGCACGAGCCGCACCTCCCGTCCCAATAGCGTCGAGAGATGCTCGGCCACCGGGCGCAACGAATACTGCTCATCGTAGACCCCCTCCGTGGGCCGCCCCAGATGCGACATGAGCATCAGGCGCGCACCCTGTTCCGTGGCACGTCGAATGGTCGGCAGGCTGGCGCGGATACGCTTGTCGCTGGCGACCTTGCCGTCCTTGATGGGCACGTTCAGATCCTCGCGGGAAAGCACGCGCTTTCCGGAGAGGTCCAGATCGGTCATCTTGATGATGGACATGGGGTATTCCTCTGACTTCGCGATACGAAACCGGACCGGCTGTCGAGCGGGCAGCACACCGCCGGCCGCCTGCAGGCGGCCGGCGGCACCGGGGCCGTCTGCCCCCCGGCCCTGCTGCCGAAATGCTCAGCCCGCCACGTGGCGCACGAGCCGCAGCATGTTGCAGGTGTAGCCGTACTCGTTGTCGTACCAGGAGACCACCTTGACGAAGGTGTCGTCCAGCTGAATGCCGGCACCGGCATCGAACACGGATGGCGTGCTGCAGCCGCGAAAGTCGGTGGAGACCACCTTCTCCTCCGTGTAGTCCAGCACCCCGGCCAGGCTGCCTTCCTGCGAGGCCTTCTTCATGGCCGCGCAGATGTCTTCATACTTGGCCGGCCGATCCAGCTCCACCGTGAGATCGACCACGGAGACGTCCGAAGTGGGCACGCGGAAGGCCATCCCGGTGAGTTTGCCGTTCAGCTCGGGCAGGACCTTGCCCACGGCCTTGGCCGCGCCCGTGGAGGAGGGGATGATGTTCTCCAGGATCCCGCGCCCACCGCGCCAGTCCTTCTGGGAGGGACCGTCGACCGTCTTTTGCGTGGCGGTGGCGGCATGCACGGTGCTCATGAGCCCCCGTTTGATGCCCCAATTGTCATGGAGCACCTTGGCGACCGGGGCGAGACAGTTGGTGGTGCAGGAGGCCGCGGAGATGATCTGCTGTCCGGCATACGTGTCGTGATTCACACCGTAGACGAACATGGGCGTGGCGTCCTTGGACGGTGCACTCTGCACCACCTTCTTGGCGCCGGCCTGGATGTGTTTCTGGCAGGTCTCCTCGGTGAGGAAGAAGCCCGTGGACTCGATCACCACATCCACGTCCACCTCGTTCCAGCGCAGGTTGGCCGGGTCGCGCTCGGCGGTGACGCGGATGCGCTTCCCGTCGACGACCAGATTGCCGTCCTCTACGGAGATCTCACCGGGAAACCGCCCGTGCACCGAATCGTACTTCAGCATGTAGGCCAGATAATCCGGGTCCAGCAGATCGTTGATCCCGACGACTTCCAGCTCCGGAAATTCTTTGACGATCCCACGCAGCGCCATGCGGCCGATGCGGCCGAACCCGTTGATACCGACTTTGATGGTCATTCCGACTCCTCCAGACGTATTGCGAATCTTCCAAAATGTCCACGCCACCCATCCGGGCGGCGTAATCTCGATCTCACAGGACGCTCTCCACCGCCCTGGCCACGTTCTCCGGCGTGAATCCGAAGTGCTTCATGAGCTGGCCCCCGGGTGCCGACTCGCCGAACCGGTCCAGCCCCACGATGGCACCCTCCAGGCCTACGTACTTGCGCCACCCGTCGGTCACGCCGGCCTCCACCGCCACGCGGGCCCTCACGTCCGAAGGGAGCACCGACTCCCGATAGGCCTCGTCCTGGGCATCGAACGTGTCGGTGGAGGGCATGGAGACCACACGCACCTTGATTCCCTTCTCAGCGAGGGACTTGGCGGCCTCCACGGAGATGAACACCTCCGAACCGGTGGCGATGATCACGGCGTCCGGCGTACCGTCCGTGTCATGGATCACGTATCCGCCGCGGGCGATGTTGGCCACCTGCTCCGCAGTCCGCTCCATGTGTGGCAGACCCTGGCGCGAGAGGATCAGACTGGTGGGGGCGTTGCGCCGCTCGATGGCGGCCTTCCAGGCCACGGCGGTCTCCACTGCGTCACAGGGCCGCCACACGCTCATGCGCGGAAGCAGGCGCAGGGTGGCCGTCTGCTCCACCGGCTGGTGGGTGGGACCGTCCTCGCCGAGACCGATGGAGTCGTGAGTGAACACCCAGATGGGCGCCACCTGCATCAGTGCAGCCATGCGCAGGGCGTTGCGGGCGTACTCGGAGAACATCAGGAAGGTGCCGCCGTAGGGAATGAAGCCCCCGTGCAGGGCGATGCCGTTCATGATGGCCGACATGGCGAACTCGCGCACCCCGTAGAAGATATAGTTGCCGTCGGCATCGTTGGCACCGATGGGCTTGGACCCCTTCCACATGGTCAGGTTGGAACCGGTGAGATCGGCGGAGCCGCCCAGCAGCTCCGGCACGTGGGGCGCATAGCCGTTGATGGCGTTCTGCGAGGCCTTGCGGGTGGCCACACTCTCCCCCTTCTCGACGGCCTCGCGCACATAGGCCGCCGCCTTCGCCTCCCAGTCGGCGGGCAACTCACCCCGCATCCGACGCTCGAACTCGGCGGCCAGATCCGGATACTCGGCGCGATAGGCGGCGAAACGTTCGTTCCAGTCGCGCTCCAGCTCGGCACCCTTTTCGCGCGCGTCCCAGCCGGCGTAGATCTCGTCGGGGATCACGAACGGCGGATAGTTCCAGCCCAATGCCTCGCGAGCGAGCTGAACCTCGTCCTCGCCCAGGGGTGCACCATGGCATTCCTCCCGCCCCTGCTTGTTGGGAGCACCATAGCCGATGATGGTCTTGCAGCAGATCAGGGAGGGTTTGTCGGTGACGCCACGGGCCTCCTCCACCGCCCGTCTGACGGCCTCCGCATCGTGGCCGTCCACGTCACGCACCACGTGCCAACCGTAGGCCTCGAATCGACCCGGCACGTCCTCGGTGAACCATCCGGGAACACCGTTGTGACCCCGTACCTCACCGTCGATGGAGATCCCGTTGTCGTCGTAGAAGCAGACCAGCTTGCCCAGACCCAGCGTGCCGGCCAGGGAACACGCCTCGTGGGAGATCCCCTCCATGAGGCAGCCATCGCCCAGGAAGACATAGGTGTGATGATCGACGATCTCGTGACCCGGGCGGTTGAAGTGCGCAGCGAGGACCTTCTCGGCGATAGCCATGCCCACCGCATTGGTAACCCCCTGCCCCAGGGGACCCGTGGTGGTCTCCACGCCGGGGGTGTATCCGTACTCCGGATGACCCGGCGTCTTGGAGTGCAGCTGGCGGAAATTCTTGAGATCCTCCATGGAGAGGTCGTATCCGGTCAAATGCAGCAGGGCATACAACAGCATGGACCCATGACCGTTGGAGAGGACGAACCGGTCGCGGTCCGCCCACTTGGGATTGGCCGGATTGTGTCGCAGGTAGTCGTTCCACAGCACCTCGGCGATGTCCGCCATGCCCATGGGTGCACCCGGATGGCCCGAGTTGGCCTTCTGCACGGCATCCATGCTGAGGGCACGGATGGCGTTGGCGAGTTCTCTTCTCGACGGCATGGGAGAAGCCTCCTGACTCATTGCAAAACGAAAGCGGTATTCGCCTCCTCACCCGGCCGATCACCGCAAGGAAGGGCGCACTGCGCACACGAAACCCCGGATTATCGGGCAGCACAAGCCGCCGGGCAATGCCGAGGATCTAATGCGGGATTAGAAAATCCTTATGGGAGAGGCCGCGCGGCACATTGGCCGGGGCTGCCGCTCCGGGACCACCCGGTCGGTGCAGGCCTGGGCCCGCCCCCTTCAGGCCGCCTCGTCCTTCCACTTGATGGAGCAGCCCATACTCGGGATCTGCTCCTGGGGGCCGCGGCCCGTGCGGGCGATCTGTACCATGGCTTCGAACAGCTCCCGGCGTGCATCCGGCGGTGCGGCCTGCTTGCGGCTGGCATCCAACCGGCCCCGGTACTGCAGCTCGAGCTCGCGGTTGTAACCGAAGAAATCGGGCGTGCAGACGGCCCCGTAGGCCCGGGCCACTTCCTGGGTCTCGTCGAGCAGGTACGGGAAGGGAAAGCGATGGGTCTCGGCCACCCGCTTCATGTTCTCGAACGAGTCCTCCGGATAGTCGGTGGGGTCGTTGGACATGATGGCCACGCTCCCGACACCGTATTCCAGGAGCTCCCGCGTGTCGCGCACGATCCGGTCGAGCACGGCCTTGACGTAGGGACAATGATTGCAGATGAACATGACCAGCAGCCCGTTCTCGCCCCGGCAGTCCTCCAGGGTCCAGATCCTGCCGTCCACCCCGGGCAGGGCAAAGTCCACGGCGGGCCTCCCGAAATCGCAGACCGGTGTCTCCAGACTCACCATCGCTGAATGCCTCCCCTTCCGTATCGTCGTGACCAACGACCCCGAGTCTAGCCCATCCCCGATGCGAACCGAACCTGCCTGAATGGGGAGGAGATGGGGTATCATCGCCTGTCCATCGAATCACCCGGACCCCTGCTGCGTCATGTCCAAAAACTATCTGTTCACCTCCGAATCCGTCTCGGAGGGACATCCGGACAAGATCGCCGATCAAATCTCCGATGCGGTGCTCGACGCCATCCTGGCCCAGGACCCGAATCCCGAGCACGCAAGGGTCGCCTGCGAGACCCTCATCAAGACCGGCGCCGTGATCGTGGCCGGCGAGATCACCACCGAGGCCTGGGTGGACTTGGACGAGCTGGTGCGCCAGGTGGTTCGCGACATCGGCTACACCAGCTCGGACGTGGGGTTCGACGGCTCCACCTGCGCGGTCATGTCACTGATCGGCAAGCAGTCAGGAGACATCGCCCAGGGCGTGGACCGCGGCCGACCCGAGGAGCAGGGCGCCGGAGACCAGGGGCTCATGTTCGGCTATGCGAACAATGAGACCGACGTGCTCATGCCCGCGGCCATCACCTATGCCCATCGTCTGGTCCAGCGCCAGGCCGAGATGCGCCGCACGCGTGTCCTCCCCTGGCTGCGCCCCGACGCCAAGAGCCAGGTGACCCTGCGTTACGAGGACGGGCGCATCGCCGGCGTCGACGCCGTGGTGCTCTCCACTCAGCACGACCCGGACATCGACTACGGCCATCTGCGCGAGGCCGTGATGGAGAACATCATCCTCCCGGTACTGCCCGAGGACTGGATCCATGGGGACACCAAGTTCCACATCAACCCCACCGGGCAGTTCGTCATCGGCGGACCGGTGGGCGACTGCGGGCTGACCGGACGCAAGATCATCGTCGACACCTATGGCGGAGCGGCACGTCACGGGGGCGGTGCCTTCTCGGGAAAGGACCCCTCCAAGGTGGACCGTTCTGCCGCCTATGCGGCCCGCTACGTGGCCAAGAACGTGGTGGCGGCGGGACTGGCCGACCGCTGCGAGATCCAGGTCTCCTATGCCATCGGCGTGGCCGAGCCCACCTCCATCTCGGTGGAGACCTTCGGCACCGGGAAGGTCCCGGACGAGCGCATCGTGCAGCTCATCCGTGCCCACTTCGACCTGCGGCCCTACGGGCTCATCCAGATGCTGGACCTGATCCGGCCCATTTACCGAAAGACGGCCGCCTACGGGCACTTCGGGCGCGAGGAGCCGGAGTTCACCTGGGAACGGACGGACCGCGCCGAGGAGCTGCGCGACGCCGCCGGTCTGCGTCAGCTGCGCGAAGTCTGATGCCGACGGTAAGGCAGCGCACACATCTTTTTTCTCCCCGCGGGCGAGGAGCGCTGCAACGGGCCCGACCCGCCAGGCTCGACACGGGGACGTACACTCCAACGGCGCTCATACTTTTCTATTCCGACGAGGAGTATGAGACATGACCCAGACCGCACGCTTCACCGACAATCCGGACTCCGTGATCGCCGATCCCTCGCTGGCCGAGTGGGGTCGCAAGGAGATCGCCATCGCCGAGACCGAGATGCCGGGCCTGATGGCCACCCGGGAGAAATATGCAGCCGCCAAGCCGTTGAGCGGTGCCCGCATCGCCGGCAGTCTGCACATGACCATTCAGACCGCCGTGTTGATCGAAACGCTTACGGCGCTGGGTGCCGAGGTGCGCTGGGCCTCCTGCAACATCTTCTCCACCCAGGACCACGCCGCAGCCGCCATCGCCGCCGACGGCATCCCGGTGTTCGCCTACAAAGGCGAGACGCTGGAGGAGTACTGGGAATTCACCCACCGCATCATGGAGTGGGGCGACGGGGGCACGCCCAATCTGATCCTGGACGACGGTGGTGACGCGACCCTGCTGGTGCGGTTGGGGGCCAAGGCCGAGGCGGACCCCTCGGTCCTGGAGCGTCCCCAGAGCGAAGAAGAGGAGGTCCTGTTCGCAGCCATCCGCAAGCGTCTGACCACCCGGCCCGGCTATTATCGGCGGCTCAGAGAGAACATCCGCGGCATCTCCGAGGAGACCACCACGGGCGTGCACCGGCTCTACGAGATGGAGAAGGCCGGGGAGCTGTGGTGTCCGGCCTTCAACGTCAACGATTCGGTGACCAAGAGCAAGTTCGACAACATCTACGGGTGCCGCGAGTCGCTCATCGACGGCATCAAGCGTGGGACCGACGTGATGATCGCCGGCAAGATCTGTGTGGTCTGCGGCTATGGCGAGGTGGGCAAGGGCTGCGCGCAGGCCCTCAAGGGGATGGGGGCGACGGTCTGGGTCACGGAGATCGACCCCATCTGCGCCCTGCAGGCGGCCATGGAGGGCTACCGCGTGGTGACCATGGAGGAGGCCGCACCGCTCGGCGACATCTTCGTCACCGCCACCGGTAACTATCACGTGATCACCCACGATCACATGGCCGTCATGAAGGATCAGGCCATCGTCTGCAACATCGGGCACTTCGACAACGAGATCGACGTGGCCAGCCTGCGCCGGTACCGCTGGGAGAACATCAAGCCCCAGGTGGACCACGTGATCTTCCCCGACGGCAAGCGCATCACGCTGCTGGCCGAAGGGCGACTGGTGAACCTGGGCCTGGCCACCGGTCACCCGAGCTTCGTCATGTCCAATTCCTTCACCAACCAGACGTTGGCTCAGATCGAGCTCTGGAGGCATGGCGACCGGTACGAGAACCGCGTCTACATGCTGCCCAAGCGTCTGGACGAGGAGGTGGCGCGCCTGCACTTGGACAAGCTCGGCGTACACCTCACGCGCCTCACCCCAGAGCAGGCCGAGTACATCGGGGTGCCCGTCGAGGGCCCCTACAAGCCCGATCACTACCGGTATTGAACGGCCATGGCGCGTTGGGGGTTCGACGGCCGCAGCCTGAGCTTCGAGTTCTTCCCGCCGAAGACGGATACGGGCCGCGAAAAACTGCGGCGCACACACGCGCGCCTGGCGCAACTGCGGCCCGAGTTCTTCAGCGTCACCTTCGGCGCGGGGGGCAGCACTCGGGAAGGCACCTACGAGACCGTGCGCGAGATCCAGGCGAGCGGCGACGCCCCCGCCGCGCCGCACATCTCCTGCATCGGTGCGAGCCGGGAGAGCATTCGCGAACTGCTCCAAGCCTATCGCGCCATCGGCGTGCGGCGCATCGTTGCCCTGCGCGGTGACCTCCCCTCCGGTATGGTGGAACGCGGTGAATTCGCCCACGCCGACGAATTGGTGGCCTTCATCCGCGAGGAGACCGGTGACTGGTTCTACATCGAAGTGGCCGCCTACCCCGAGTTCCACCCGGAGGCCCCCAGCGCCTCCGCCGACCTGCGCAACTTCGCTCGGAAGGTGGCCGCCGGGGCCAACCGCGCCATCACACAGTACTTCTTCAACCCCGATGCCTACTTCCGCTTCGTGGACTGGTGCCAGGCATTTGGGATCGGGATCGACGTGGTACCGGGCATCATGCCCATCGTCAACTACCGCCAGCTGGCACGTTTCTCCGAGGGCTGCGGGGCAGAGATCCCGCGCTGGCTGCGCTGGCGGCTGGAAGAGCTGGTGGACGACGTGGAGGCCCTCCGGGCCTTCGGCACCGACGTGGTCTCGGCGATGTGCGAGCGGTTGCTCGCTGGCGGCGCACCCGGCCTGCATTTCTATACGTTGAACATGGCTGCACCCACCCTGGCCATCTGCGATCGTCTGGGGATCGACGTGCAGACCCCCGCTTAGGCGGACATGGGCACGCCCCGGATATACGTGCCCGACCTGGAGGCGACGGAAGGGGCGTTGGTCACCCTCGACGCGCGTGCCAGCCATCACCTGCGTACCGTGCTGCGCAAGACGCGCGGGGCAGCGGTGCGGCTGTTCAGCGGTGGGGACTGGGAGCAGGACGGAGTGCTGGTGGAGATCCCGCGGCGGGGACCAGTGCGCGTGCGGGTCGGCGCGAAACACCCGGTCTCTCGCGAATCTCCCCTGCGCACCGTCCTGTTTCAGGCCGTCTCGCGCGGTGAACGGATGGACTTCACCATCCAGAAGGCCGTGGAGCTGGGGGTGAGCCGGATCGTGCCGCTCTGGAGTGAACGCGGCGCCAGGCGACTGCCTCCGGATCGGCTGCAGCGACGCCTGGACCACTGGCGGGGCGTGGCCATCGCGGCATGCGAGCAGTGCGGAAGGACGCGGGTGCCCGAGATCGCCGAGCCCCGGGAGATCGGGCAGATTACCGTGTCCTCCGGAGCCCGGGCGCTGGCCCTGTTGCTGGACCCGAGCGCGCCCCAGGGCGTCCCCACCGCATCTCCAGCGCCGCGCGAGCTGTGGCTGGCCGCTGGTCCGGAGGGAGGATTCTCGGCGGCCGAGCGCGACCACCTGCGGGCGGCCGGCTTCGTGGGCGTGCGCCTGGGACCTCGCACCCTACGCACGGAGACTGCAGCCCTGGCCGCCATGGCGGCCGTACAAATCCTGTGGGGAGACCTGGGTGACGTGGATCTTCAGCAAGTGACCCCTTGCCCACGGCCAGCGGCTGGAGAGGTGGATGAGGATCCGCTCAGGCGCGTACCAGCCAGTCGCTGAGCGCCTGTTCGATGGCCACGAGATCGGGAATCATACCGGGCTGTCCACCCACCACCACTGCCCGGCCCACGGACATACCGGCCTGACGGATCTCTTCACCGAGGTCCTCCACCATCTCCCGACGCAACAGCACCGGGTGGGGGATCCCGTCCACCTCGATCCCGTAGTAGTCCACACCGCGAAATCCGCCCAAGCCATAGAGCACCACCGCACGCGACCGCGAGCGGGCCTTTGCCGGTTTCCGGCCGAGGAGGCGCTCCAAGGAGATCAGAGGTAGCTGTTCACCGCGCCAGGCGAACATGCCGGTGACCCAGTCGGGCGAGCCGGGAACGGGCTCCGCCTCCGGCGCGGCGATCACCTCCCCCACGGCCGCCTGTGCGACCACCAGGTTGAGGCCCTGCAGCGGCAGCAGAAGGGCGGCGACCGGCGCCTGATCCCCGGGGGTGGCTGCGGATTCCTTCATGGGGTGAGTCCTCCGTCAGCTCCCGGAGCCGCGCGCATTGCGCTGTGCGTGCAGCAACTCACGGATACTGGCGAGCAGTTCGGCATCCTGGTACGGCTTGCCAAGATAACGGTTCACGCCCAGCTCGAGCGCCCGCTCCCGATGCTTCTTGCCCACTCGTGAGGTGATCATGATGATCGGCAGATCCTTCAGCTGTGGGTTGTTGCGCACGTGCGAGGCCAGTTCGTACCCATCCATGCGCGGCATCTCGATGTCGAGGAGCATCAGATCCGGCCGCGTATCCTGCAACTTGCCCAGCGCGTCCATTCCGTCGCGCGCGGTCACCACCTGGAAATTGTTGCGTTCGAGCATGCGTGACGTCACCTTGCGAATGGTGATCGAGTCGTCGACCACCATGACCAGCGGCGGGCCGCTGCGCTCCACCTCGGGTTTGCGTTCCTCGGGGGCGCTGTAGACCAAGCGAATGCCCGAACGCGCCCGGACGAGCCCGGCCACGTCGAGGATGAGCACCACGCGCCCGTCGCCCAGAATGGTCGCCCCGGAGACCCCCCGCACCTTGCTGATCTGCGGACCCACCGGCTTGACCACGATCTCGCGATTGCCCACCACATGCTCCACCTGGAGGGCCGCCCGCAGCTCACCGGCGCGGACCAGGATCACTGGATACATGGTCCCGGGACTCTCTAGCGCCGGCTGGCCGATACCTAGCAGGACGCCCAGGTGCTTGAGCTCGTATTCGTGCCCGGCATACTCGTAGACCGGCCGCGATTCCCGGTAGCGCGCCTCCAGTTCACCGGCGCTCAGGCGCACGATGCCCTCGATGCTCGCCAGCGGAATGGCGTACAGGTCGTCACTGGACTCCACCAACAGGGCTTGCGAGATGGCCAGTGTGAACGGCAACCGGATCGTGAACGAGGTGCCGCGCCCACGGATCGAATCGATGCTCAGTGAACCACCGAGCTGCTTGATCTCGCTGGCCACCACGTCCATCCCCACGCCACGCCCTGCGATGTGGCTGACGTTCTCGGCGGTGCTGAAACCCGACTCGAGAATGAACTGCATGAGCTCCTCGTCCGGGAGCTGCTCGTCCTCCTTCAGCAGCCCGCAGGCGAGGGCCTTGCGACGCACCGCATCCAGATCGATGCCCATGCCGTCGTCGGCCACCTGGATCACCACCTCGGAGCCGTCCCGTTCCACCGCTACGGTGATGTGCCCCACAGGGGGCTTGCCCGCAGCGCTGCGCTCCTGGGGCGGCTCGATACCGTGGGAAATGGCGTTGCGCAGCATGTGTTCGAGCGGTGCGACCATGCGGTCCAGCACCGAGCGGTCCAGCTCCTGGGTCTCACCGCGCACTTTCAGCTCCACACGCTTACCGAGCGCTTCGGCCGTCTGCCGCGCGATCCGGCGCAGCCGCGGTGCCAGGCTGGTGAACTGCACCATGCGCGTGCGCATCAACCCCTCTTGGAGATCGGTGCTCACCCGCGACTGCTGCAAGAGCAGGGTTTCCGACTCGCGTACCCCGTCGACGAGCATGTCCTTGATGGAGATCAGGTCGTTGACACTCTCGCTGAGGGCGCGGGAAAGCTGTTGGATCGTCGAATAACGGTCCAACTCCAGCGGGTCGAAGTCCTCGAACGCGCCGCGCTCCCGGTCGGCCTCCCAGTGGGAGAGGATCTGCGCCTCCGTTTCCAGCTCGAGCTGACGCAACTGGTTGCGCAGACGGCCCACGGTATGCTCGAGCTCCTGCAGCCCCTGGCCAAAGGAGGAGATCTGCTGTTCCAGCCTGGAATGGTAGATGTTCACCTCGCCCGCATAATTGACCAGGCTGTCGAGCAGCTGGGCGCGCACACGCACCAGCTCCTGCTGCGCGGGTGCCGCCGGCTCGGGCTGAGGGGCGGCCTTTTCGGGGCGCGCTTCGGGAACTGCACTGGGGGCCGGGGTCAAGGCCGGCGCCTCCCCGTGCATTTCCTGTGCGGCACCCAGCAGATCCGCGGCGGCGTAGACCGGCTCGCCCTTTTCAGCATGCTGAACCATGGCGAGCAGGCGGTCCAGCGAGCGGTTGAGCATGTCGAACAGGTCCGGGCCGGCGCTGCGCTGCCCTTCGGCCACCTGGACGATCAACGACTCCAGGGCGTGGCTCAAGCTCCCGATGGTACGCGGATAGCCGGCCATCCGTGCGCCGCCCTTCAGAGTGTGCAACTGGCGCTGCAGGGCCTCCATGAGCCGCGTGTCCTCGGGGCGCTCCGACCATTCCTCCACCAGGCGTTCGGCGGAGTCGAGGATGTCCGTGGCCTCTTCCAGGAAGATCTCCACCAGCTCGCGGTCCTGCTCCCCAGGCTGTTCGGCCAGTGCCTCGGCCGCCTCCGCAGCCGGGGCCGCGGGCTTCGACTCCCCAGCCGGTTCTTCGGTGGTCTCGGGCGCGGAACCGGGCAAGGGGATCGCCGGCTTGCTCGGGCCGGGCTCCACGCGGGACGCCTCGATGGCCTCACGGAGACGATCCCGCAACCCACTCACCGAGTCCGCTGGCACGATCCTGTCCGGGAGTTCGGCGATGATGGCCTCGATTCGACGTGCTGCCTCGTGCAGGGGTTCCACCACGGCAAACGGCACCGTGCGGTGCGACTCGGCACGCTCGCGCAGATATCGTTCCAAGGGACCACAGAGCAGGGCAATGGCTTCGACCCCGGCCGTGCTGGAGCTGCCATTGAGGGTGTGCACGGCCCGCCGAAGCTCCTCTGTGATGGGGAGGTTCGCCCGGTTGCGCGCACTGGCTTCCACCGCCTGGACCAGCCGCCGTGCGTGCTCGCTGGCCTCGCTGGCGAAGATCTCCAGGAGCTCCCGATCCGGCGCCCCTTCGGCCGTTTCAACTTCGGCCGTTTCAACTTCGGCCGTTTCAACTTCGGCCGTTTCAACTTCGGCCGTTTCAACTTCGGCCGTTTCAGCCTCGGCCGTTTCAGCCTCGGCCGTTTCAGCCTCGGCCGTTTCAGCCTCGGCCGTTTCAGCCTCGGCCGTTTCAGCCTCGGCCGTTTCAGCCTCG
>JALVEU010000060.1 GCA_027030565.1 Gammaproteobacteria bacterium
GGCCTTCGACCTGCGACTGCGGGCCATCGAGACCCTGCTCACTCCCGAGACCTCGGCCCGGGCGGAAGACTATCTGGGGCGTATCGAGCGTGAAGGGCTCTCGGCGGACCAACGGCTGCGCCTGCAGCTCGCCGAAGCCCGCCTGGCGCTCCTTCGCAACGCGCCGGACCAGGCCTTGGAGCATCTCCCGGCGCACCCCCCACCCGACGTCGCCCCGGCGCTGGCCGCCCAGGCCCTCGACCTACGGGCTCAGGCCCTGGCGGCGATGGGCCGCTTGCGCGAGGCCGTCGAGACCCGCCTCGAACTCTCGCGCCAGGCAGGCACCGCCGCGCGGGCCCAAGCCAACGAGGACACCATGTGGGCCCTGCTGCTGCGGCTTTCACCCGAGCAGCTGGAAGACTGTCGGCGCCAGGTGCTGGATCCGATCCTGGCGGGTTGGTGCGAGCTGGCCTGGATCGCGTCTCGGGCCACGGACGAGACCACGCTGGCCGCACAGATCGAGGGCTGGCGCCGGCGGCATGCCGCACATCCCGCCGCCCAGCGCTTTCCGCAACGCATCCTGAGCGAGTGGCGGGCCCTGCGCGTGGAGGCCAGAAAGGTGGCTGTGCTATTGCCCCTCTCCGGTCACCTGGCCGGGCCCGGACGCGCCATCGCCGACGGGCTGCTGAGCGCCTATTACGCGCGCAGCGGTGGTGAGGAGCTCCGTTTTTACGACACCGCGGGCGATCCCAGCCGGGCGGTACAAACCTACAGCGAGGCGCTGGCCGAGGGGGCCGACGCCGTAATCGGCCCCTTGCTCAAGCCCGAGGTCAAGCGACTCGCGGCGCAGGCTCGAGTGGACGTCCCAACCCTCACCCTGAACTACCTGCCTGACCCCAAGGCCCAGACCCCCCAGAATCTCTACCAGTTCGGGCTGCTGCCCGAGGACGAGGTCCGCGAGATTGCGCGGCGCATGTGGCACGAGGGCAAACGTCGTGCCATCGGCTTTGTGGCTGAAGGGGCCTGGGGCGAGCGCATGCTACGGGCGCTGGAGACCGCGCTGCAGGGCGACGGTGGCCGGCTGCTGGACAGCGCACGGCTCGCCGCCGGCCAGACCGATTTCTCCGACATCATCCAGCGGGCACTGCTACTGGACGAGAGCCGGGCCCGCTACAACCGGCTCCGCGCGGTGCTGCGGCGCGAGATCCGTTTCGAGCCGCGTCGACGCCAGGACGTGGAGGTAATCGCGCTGGCTGCGCCTCCAGTCCAGGCGCGCCTGTTACAGCCCCAGCTGAGGTTCTATTTCGTGAGTGACCTGCCTGTGTACGCGACCTCGCGCGTGTATACGGGGCGTCCCAACCCGTTCGCCGATGCCGACTTGGACGGTGTGGAGTTCTGTGACGCCCCCCTGGTACTCGGATCCACGGAGGCTGCACGCACGGCCCGGCAGATCATGGAGAAGACCATCGGCCAGTCGCTGCGGCGCCGGCCTCGCCTGGTGGCGCTGGGCTACGACGCCTGGACGGTGTTGCCCGAGCTGCGCCTACTGGAGATGCGTCCCGGCGAGAGCCGCACGGGTCTCACCGGGAGACTCTCGATCCCTTCAGACCGGCGGCTGGCCAGGGCGTTGGACTGGGCGCGTTTCGAACACGGGCGCCCCGTGCCCGTCGGCCATGCGGCCGGCCAAGCCGCATCCGACGCGGGGGAGTCCGGCGTCCGAACCCGTCTCCTGCCGGTGACACCGGGAACCCCCCTCTCGGAACCGCCCGCCCTGGAGCCCATACCCATGGGCACGCCGCCGCGGCCCTCCGATCCCGGCGGGGCGTCCCCATGAGCACGGCACGGGGTCAGGCAGCTGAACGGCGTGCCGAAGCCTTTCTCGTGGCCCGGGGACTGCGTACCGTGGCGCGCAACTATCGGTGCAAGGCTGGAGAGATCGATCTGGTGATGCGCGATGGCCCCGTGTGGGTGTTCGTGGAGGTGCGTCTGCGAGGCAACACCCGTTTCGGTGGCCCATTGGAAAGTGTCGACGCACGCAAGCGGCGGCGCCTGGTGGCCACCGCGCAGCATTACCTGGCCCGCCATGCGCCCGACGGACAGGCACGCATCGATGTGGTTGGTTTGGACGCACACCAGCGGATAGACTGGATACCCAACGCCGTCGACTGCGGTGCCTGAGCACTGCATCCATGGACCACGCCCAGCACGTCCTCGAACTGTTCGAGCAAAGCATCGAGACCAAGCAGGCCGCCGGACCCGCCCTCGCCGAGCCCATTGCACGGGCTGCGGCACGGATGGTCGACTCCTTGCTGCAAGGCGGCAAGATCCTGGCCTGCGGCAACGGGGGGTCGGCAGCCGATGCGCAGCACCTGGCCTCCGAGCTGGTCAATCGCTTCGAACGCGACCGGCCCGGTCTGCCGGCCATTGCGCTGACCACCGACAGCTCAGCCCTGACCTCGATCGCCAACGACGACGCGTTCCGGAACGTCTTCGCCCGACAGATCAAGGCCCTGGGACAGGCTGGAGATGTGCTGATCGCGATCACCACCAGCGGCAGATCGGCGAACCTGGAGGCGGCCGTGTCCGCCGCCCACGAGCGTGACATGTGCGTGATCGCGCTCACCGGCCGCGATGGGGGCCCTCTGGCCCAGCGCCTCCGCGATCAACACGACGTGGAGGTCCGGGTGCCTGCCCAATCGACCGCGCGCATCCAAGAAGTGCACATCCTGGTGATCCATTGCCTGTGCGATCTCGTGGATCGACATCTGCTGGGCGACTGAGCTAGAGGCACACCCATGGCACTGACGGCCGAGCAGCTCCGGGAGCTTCGAGAGGTGGCAGGCGGGGCCAATCTGCTCACTGCCCCGGAAGACTGCTGGGCCTACGGTTATGACAACAGCCGGCTCCATGCGCTGCCCGATGCGGTGGCTTTCGCCACCGATCACGAGCAGGTCTGCCGAATCGTGCGCTGGTGCTACAAACACCGCGTGCCCCTCACGCCCCGGGGACGTGGCACCGGCACTACCGGAGCCGCGGTCCCCATCCGGGGCGGGCTCGTGCTCTCCATGGAGCGCATGAACCGCATCATCGAACTGCGTCCGGCGGACCGCTTCGTGCGCGTGGAGCCCGGGATCACCAACCAGGCGTTGCAGGACGCCCTGGCCGAGGTAGGCTTTTTCTGGCCACCGGACCCTACCTCGGCGGCATTTTGCACCGTGGGCGGTAATCTGGCGTACAACTCTGCGGGACCACGCGCAGTCAAGTACGGCACACCACGCGAAAACACGCTGGGGCTGACCGCCGTGACCGGCACGGGCGAAACCATCCGCACCGGCGTGCGCACCACCAAGGGCGTGGTGGGACTGGACCTCACCCGACTCCTCATCGGCTCGGAAGGCACCCTGGCGGTCATCACTGAGGCCACGCTCAAACTCACGCCCCTTCCCGAGGAGATCCGCACGCTGCGGGCCTGGTATCGGGACGTCGAGTCGGCCGCCAGGGCAGTCTCGACAATCATGGCCCAACCCACTGTTCCCCGCGCACTGGAGTTCATGGACGATGCCGCGCTCAAGCTGATTCGCGAGGCCGGGGTTCCCGGAATCCCGGCCGAGGCAGACGCACTCCTCCTGATCGACGTGGACGGCCCCGCATCATGCATCGCTCCGGCCCTGGAGGCCGTGGAAAGCGCCGCGCGCGTGCCTGGCCACCTGGCCGTCGAGACCGCACCCGATGCCGAGAAGGCCGAAGCCCTGTGGGCCGCACGCCGGGCACTGTCGCCGGCCCTGCGCCGCGCCGCACCCGACAAGATCAACGAGGATGTAGTGGTGCCGGTGTCTGCGGTCCCCGCGTTGGTTGGGGAACTTCGGCGCCTCGCCCGTTATCATAATTTGTCAGTGGTGAACTTCGGACACATCGGCAACGGCAATCTCCATGTCAACATCTTGTACGACGCAGCAGACCGCGATGCGGCATGTCGAGCGCGTCGCTGCTTGAACGAAGTATTCGACACCGTGCTACGGCTTCAGGGAACCATTTCCGGAGAACACGGCATTGGCCTCGTCAAACGGCCACATCTACCGCGCGAGATCGAAATGACCACCTTGGTACTCATGAAGAAAATCACCAAGATCTTCGATCCCGCTGCGCTGTTGGGATCGAACGACACGCTGTCTGGAGAGCTGGCGCCATGATCCAGATCGCCGTGGCCAGGCCCTCGTACAGCGAAACATCCCATCCGTCGTGCAATCTAGTCCGTACAGTCCCTGCTCAACTCCCGCGCACCAACCATCCGTACAATCATATTCTTCATAATATGCGAACGCCCATGCGAGCGACGGTTCACCGCGTACCCGTCTCGTGCCCAGCGCGTCGAGCTGCTGAACGCCGATGTTCTTTAGTGCCCGTATACGTGATTTCAACCAACGCATATGCAACATGACGTTCAATTTTAACGAACTCCGGCTTGCGCAGATGCCTTCCAACCACTGCACTCTCAACATGCATAGTAAAGACTCTAATGCTCATTTAATTTGTTTTCGACATCGGGTCACTGCAGACGCCATCCCAAATAATAACACCAATACATACACCACATTTTGTCATGCCATGTGGGCACGCCATACCAATCTCGCGAGCCCCGATTCCCTACCAACGATTAACGGCTCTCTCGTAGCGCAAGCCGCAGCACACCTAGCCGCAATGATAAACCTATTGTGCTAGGCACCAAACGCTGACAAAACACTCCAAAACTGATGGGCGATAAAAACATTTTATTGGCCTTGCTTAAAAACAGAACGCCTTCAGAACCCGATA
>JALVEU010000061.1 GCA_027030565.1 Gammaproteobacteria bacterium
CCGCACGGAGCAGGCATATGTGGATTGGGTAAGGCGGCTGTTCCAGTTTTCCGGAAAGGCGCCGGATGACTTGTCCAGCGCGGATGCCGCGGCGTTTCTCTCCCATCTTGCGGTGGAGGGGCGTGTGGCGGTGAGCACGCAGAACCAGGCGCTCAATGCGCTGAGCTTCTATTTCAAGCAGGTACTGGGCCGGCCGCTGGAGGTGAAGGACGGCTTCCGTCCGGCCCGGCGCGGGCGGCGTATTCCGGTGGTGCTGTCGCGCAATGAGGTGACGGCCCTGCTGGATGCCATGGAGGGCGTCTACGCGCTGATGGCGCGGCTCATGTACGGCTCCGGGATGCGCTTGATGGAGGCGGTGCGATTGCGGGTCAAGGATGTGGACATGGACCGCGGCATGATCGTGGTGCGCGACGGCAAGGGGCGCAAGGATCGGGTGGTCCCGTTGCCCCATTCCTGCCGGACGGGCCTGGAGGCGCAGCTTGCCGCGCGCCGGTTCAGTATGAGGCGGATCGGGCAGAAGGGGTGGCGCATGTGTATCTGCCCGATGCCCTGGCGCGCAAATATCCCTCGGCCCCTTCGGACTGGATCTGGCAGTATGTGTTCGCCTCGGCGCGCGTGTCCACGGACCCGCGTTCCGGCCGCCGCCGGCGCCATCATCTGCACGAGAGCGCCTTGCAGAAGGCAATCCAGCAGGCCGCCCGCGCGGCACAGATCCCCAAGCGGGTCAACAGCCATGCCCTGCGCCATTCCTTCGCCACCCACCTGCTCGAGGCGGGTTACGACATCCGCACCGTTCAGGAGCTCCTGGGCCATGCGGATGTGTC
The DNA here is from genome assembly GCA_027030565.1 of Gammaproteobacteria bacterium. Classification (GTDB taxonomy): domain Bacteria; phylum Pseudomonadota; class Gammaproteobacteria; order JAJDOJ01; family JAJDOJ01; genus JALVEU01. Next base: position 825 of record JALVEU010000061.1, read on the forward strand.
CACCACCATGATCTACACGCACGTGATGAACAAGCCGGGGCTGCCGGCCGTGGTGAGTCCGGCGGACTTCTGAGCCCGGCGCAATAGCCCCGCCCGGCCAGACCTCGCTACGGGCACACCTCCACGTCTGCCCTTCCATCGCCGTGAATGGGCAGCTCGGCGTATTCGTTCTGCGCGTCCATGGGCGTAGGATCGCCGTCGCAGGCGCTTCCGGCCACCACGCCGCCAAAGAACACGCCGATGCGGGCATGCAGGTCCCCTCCCCGCTCCCAGGTATGCAGCACGCTCACCTGCACGGGCTCCTCCAGCATCCGATTGCCCAGGCGATGGCCGTCTGCAACGGCAACGCCGGTTCCAGGGCCTCCAGCTCGGCCTTGAGAGCAGATACCCATTCGTCGCTTCCCCAGGCCTGCGGCGTCCGTAGCAATCGAACGATCCGATCGGGCAAGCGCCGCGGTAGATGCGGAGATCCGATAGCCCGGCCATGGCTATGAAAGCCCGTCGACGGGCGTACACTATCGCGCTTCGCAGCCCCCATAGGAGCTCTCGCATGCAGACCCTCTATGTCGCCGGTGCGGAGCCTGCCAGCGGCAAGTCCCTGGTGGCCTTGGCCCTCATGGAGTACGGGCTGGCCGCAGGCCACCGCATCGCCTTTTTCCGCCCGGTGGTGGACGTCCCCGGCCAGGATCCGATCACGGCGCTGATGTGCGCGCGCTATGGACTGCCCTTGCCGCAGGAGGCGCTCTATGGCGTGGATGGAGCCACTGCCCGTAGGCTCGCCACCGAAGGCCGGCAAGACGAGCTCTTGGCCCAGATCGTGGGGGCATTTCAGCGCTTGGCCGAGCAGGCCGACTTCGTGGTCTGCCTGGGCACGGACTTTCGCAGCATCGCGCCCATGCTCGAGTTCGAGTTCAATGCCGAGCTCGCCAACAACCTGGACGCCCTGATGGTTCCCGTGTACGACGGTGCCTCCCATCCGCCGGTGCAGTTGATCGACGTGGTGCAACTGGCCGCCGAGTCGCTGGACGAGAAGGGCTGCCAGGTCCTGGCCCACGTGATCAACCGTGTGCCATCCGAGCGCGACGAGGCGGTGCGCCGGGAGGCCGCCGCCGAGCTGGGGGCCGAGACTCCGGTGCTCGTCCTGCCGCTGGAGCCCATCCTGGAGCGGCCCACCGTGGCCGAGGTGGCCCGGGCGCTCGACGCCCGGCAGATCTTCGGCGACGAGGACGGCGAGGCACGGCTGGTGGCCGACTACAAGGTGGCCGCCATGGAGATCCCGCATTTCCTGGAATACGTGGACGAGGGCTGCCTGATCCTCACCCCCGGGGACCGCGCCGACATCTTGCTGGCCACGCTGGCGGCCAACGAGGCCACCACCTACGCCCACGTGGCAGGGGTGATCCTGAGCGGCGCACTCCAGCCCGCGGAAACCGTGTCCCGGCTGCTCGGCGGTCTGGCCGTCACCCAGGTGCCGGTCTACCTGGCCGAGGGCGACACCTTCAAGGTGGCCATGGCCGCGGCACGGGTGCGGCCCATGCTGCACGCCGGTGACGAACGCAAGCTGGCCGCCGCACTGGCCCTCATCGAGCAGCACTTCGACCGCAATCTGCTGGAAGAGCGGCTGGCCCGGCCAAGGCGGCGGCGCATGACGCCCGCCCGCTTCGAGTACCTGCTCATCAGCAAGGCCCAATCGGACCCACGCCACATCGTGCTGCCCGAGGGCACCGATGCGCGCATCCTGCGCGCGGCCGAGATCCTCACCCTGCGTGAGGTGGCCAAGCTCACCCTGCTGGGCGAAGAGGCGGCCGTACGCCGCCGCATCAGCGAGCTCGGACTGCAGCTCGACGGTATTCCCATCATCGACCCGGCCACCTCCCCCTGGCGCGAGCAGTTCGCCCGCACCTACCACCGGCTGCGCGCCCACAAGGGCGTCTCCGAGCAGATGGCCTACGACACCGTGGCCGACGTGAGCTACTTCGGCACGCTCATGGTCTACGAGGGCCTGGCCGACGGCATGGTCTCCGGGGCCGCCCACACCACCCAGCACACCATCCGCCCCGCCTTCGAGATCATCAAGGCGCGGCCCGGGGTGCGCATCGTCTCCAGCGTGTTCTTCATGTGCCTGCCAGACCGCGTACTGGTCTACGGGGACTGTGCCGTGGTCCCGCGCCCCACCGCCGAGGAGCTGGCCGACATCGCGGTGCGCTCGGCCGAGACCGCCGCCCGCTTCGGCGTCGAGCCCTACGTGGCCCTGCTCTCCTACTCCACGGGCGAATCGGGCAAGGGTGAGGAGGTGGACCGGGTGCGCCGCGCCACCGCGCTGGCCCGGCAAATGCGCCCGGACCTGCCCATCGACGGACCCATGCAGTACGACGCCGCGGTGGATCCGGAAGTGGCCCGCATCAAGGCCCCGGACAGCCCGGTGGCCGGCCGCGCCACGGTGTTGGTGTTCCCCGATCTCAACACCGGCAACAACACCTACAAGGCCGTGCAGCGCAGCGCCGGTGCGATCGCCATCGGCCCCGTGCTGCAGGGCCTGGCCAAGCCGGTCAACGACCTGAGCCGCGGCTGCACCGTGCCCGACGTGGTCAACACCGTGGCCATCACCGCCATCCAGGCCCAGCAATGAGGATCCTGGTCCTCAACAGCGGCAGCTCCTCGCTCAAGTACCGCCTGTACGAGCGCGACGCCTGGACCGTACTGGTCGACGGGGTCATCGGGCGCATCGGCGAGGCGGCGGGCGACGCCCGCCATCGCTGGCGGGATGCAGACGGCACGGTGCACGAGCGCCACGAGACCACGCCGGTGCCCGACCACGAGGCCGCGCTGCGCCGGCTCACCGACCGGCTCGACGCCCAGGGCGCCCTCGGTGGCCTGGAGGCCATCGGCCACCGGGTGGTCCACGGGGGTGAGCGCTTCCACTGCCCGGTGCGCATCGATGCGGCGGTGATCGAGGCCATCCGGGAAGTGATCCCGCTGGCCCCTTTGCACAATCCCGCCAATTTGGAGGGCATCGAAGTGGCCCAGCGCCTGTTTGCCGGAGTGCCACAGGTGGCCGTGTTCGACACCGCCTTCCACCAGACCCTGCCCCAGGCGGCCTGGCGCTACGCCCTGCCCGATGCGCTCTACACGCAACATGGCATCCGCCGCTACGGCTTCCACGGTATCTCCCACGCCTACGTGACCCGCGCCGCGGCCCAGTGGCTCGGCCGGCCGCTGGAGACGCTGGCCCTCGTGAGCCTGCACCTGGGCAACGGGGCCAGCGCCGCGGCCGTGCTGGAAGGGCGCTGCGTGGAGACCTCCATGGGGATGACGCCGTTGGAGGGACTGGTCATGGGCACCCGCAGCGGCGACCTGGACCCCGCCGTGCCTCTGTTCCTGCAGCGCGAGGGCGGCATGGACGCCGAGGCCGTGGACCACCTGCTCAACCACGAAAGCGGCCTCAAGGGCCTGTGCGGCACCAACGACCTGCGCGAGGTGCATCGCCGGATCGCCGCAGGCGACGCGGCCGCCCGGCAGGCCTTGGAGGTCTACTGCCACCGCATCCGCAAGTACGTGGGGGCCTATGCGGCCGTGCTCGGCCGGCTCGACGCCCTGATCTTCACCGCCGGCGTCGGCGAGAACGACACCGAGGTGCGCCGCCATGTCTGCCAGGGGCTGGACATCCTCGGCATCCGCCTGGATGCCCAGCGCAACGCCACACCTTCGGGCGGCATCCGCCGCATCAGCGCCGACGACAGCCGCGTGGACGTGCTCGTGGTGCCCACCGACGAGGAACGGGAGATCGCGCGGGCGACCGCGGAGCTGCTGGATTCAGATAAGTGAGAGTGAGAGGCCGTTCGCTGCGATTGCCAGGGAGCACGTCTTGTGGGAGCCCCGTCCTCGGGGCAAACGGACGTGCCATGCCATAATTGACGGGGTCAGCGGATATAGGCCAGTAGGTTGGACAAAGGCCCGCAGCGACG
>JALVEU010000062.1 GCA_027030565.1 Gammaproteobacteria bacterium
ACCCCGCGGCGGCCACCTCGGCATCCGCCGGCCGGCCGCTGCCAGCGGCCGGGGCCGCCATCCCTCCGCCGGGGCTCGCTGGAGGGCCTGCAGCGGGGCCCGGGGAAGGCGGCCCCGAGGGAGCGGGCGGCGGAGGCTTGCGTGTCCGCCACCGATCGAGCAGCGGCCTGAGGAGGCGGATCAGGGCGGCGGCCAGCAGATACAGATAAAACCCGATCTGATAGACCACGCGCCACACCCCCATGGCGAGCTTGCCCCAAAGCCGACCACCCCCGGAAGGCGGCGGGCCGGGCTGGTCCGCTACCCCACCGGGCGGCGCCTCGCAGGCGGCCTCGAAGGAGCGCCGCGCCGAAATGCAACCCAGCGGAATCACCACCAGGGTGAGCAGCGTCGAGACGAGCACTCCGAACATGAGGGAGACGGCCATCCCCTGGAAGATGGGGTCGAACAGGATGACGCTGGAGCCGGCCACCAGGGCCAGTGCCGTGATGATGATGGGCCGCGTCCGGGCCCTGGCCGCCTCGATCACGGCATCCAGTACCGGCATCCCGCCCAGGACCGCGTGTTTGGTGAAGTCCACCAGAAGGATGGAATTGCGCACGATGATGCCCGCCAACGCGATGAAGCCGATCATCGAGGTGGCGGTGAATTCCGCGTCCAGCAGCCAGTGTCCGGGGAGAATGCCCACCAAGGTCAGGGGGATCGGAGCCATGATCACCGCAGGCTGGGCGAAATTGCCGAACTCCCAGACCACCAGCATGTAGATGAGCACCAGCGCAGCGCCGAAGGCGATCCCCATGTCCCGGAAGGTCTCATAGGTCACCGTCCACTCTCCGGTCCACTCGAAGGCCGAGTGGCGGCTGTGGGGCGGCGGGCCGATCCAATAGCTCTCCAGTCGTCCGCCATCGGGGGGCACATAGTGATCGAGCATGTCCTCCACCTCGAGCATGCCGTAGATGGGCGCGGCCAGGTGCCCGATCCCCTCGCCGGTCACGTACTCGATGGTGCGCAGGTCCTTCATGTAGATCGGTTTGTCCTGGATCACCTGCCTGAAACGCCCCAACTCGGCCAAGGGCACCACCTTGCCGGAAGGCGTCACGATGGGGATCTGACTCACCCGAGACAGGTCCGAGCGGATGTGCAGCGGCAGCTGGAGGACGATCAGGATGGGCTCCTTGGAGATCTCGGTCTTGATGTCCCCCAACACATAGCCCCCCATGGCCATCTCCAGCTCCTGGTTGATCTGTTCCACCGAAAGCCCCAGGCGCAGCGCTTTCTGGCGGTTGATCTCGAAGTGCCAGCGCGGATAGTCGGCCTCCAGGAAGTTGTCGACGTCACCGATGTTGGGTGCCCGCTCGAACATGGCCGTCATGTCCACCGTGACCTGCCGGCGGATGCGATCCGAAGGGCCGTAGATCTCGGCCACCAGGGTCTGCAGCACCGGGGGTCCCGGGGGCATCTCCACGATCTGGATCCTCGCGCCCGCGGCTCGGGCGATGGGCGTGAGGACCTTGCGGGCCTCCACGGCGATCTGATGACTCGTGCGCTCGCGCTCGTGCTTGTCCAGGAGCTGGATCTGGATGTCGGCCATCCAGGGCTTGGAACGCAGGTAGTAATGGCGCACCAGGCCGTTGAAGTTGTAGGGGGAGGCCGTGCCCACGTAGCTCTCCAGGGATACGATCTCGGGGATACGCCGCAGCCGCTCGGCGAGGCGATGGGTCACGTTGGCCGTGTCCGGCAGAGCGGTCCCCTCGGGCATGTTGATGACCACGTTGAACTCGGGCTTGTTGTCCAACGGCAGCATCTTGACGCGCACGTCCTTGGTCAGAAACAGGAGCATGCACAGGAAGAACAGCACGACGAGTCCGATGAGAAAGGCATAGCCCAGGGCCTTGCGCTGCACCAGCGGCACGATCAGCCGGCGATAGAACCCACCCAGCCATTCCTGCTGACGATGCTCCTTGGCTTCGGCCTTGCGCAGCGCGTCCAACGAAGGGCGCAGGCGCATGGTGAGCCATGGGGTGAACACGAAGGCGGCGAACAGCGAGAACAGCATGGCCACCGAGCCGAGCGCCGGGATGGGCTCCATGTACGGCCCCATCATGCCGCGCACGAACCCCATGGGCAGCAGGGCCCCGATCACCGTGAACGTGGCCAGGATGGTGGGATTGCCCACCTCCCGCACGGCGTCGATGGCGGTCTCCGTGTCCGACTCGCCCTTGAGCAGCCAGCGCCGGTAGATGTTCTCCACCACCACGATGGCGTCGTCGACCAGGATGCCGATGGAAAAGATGAGTGCGAACAGGCTCACGCGGTCGATGGTGTAGCCGAGCACCCAGGCGCTGAACACCGTGATCAGGATCACCACGGGGATGACCACGGTGACCACCAGGGCTGCACGCAGGCCCAGGAACAGCAGCACGAGGACCGCCACCGCACCGGTGGCCACGAACAGTTTGAGCACCAGCTCGTTGACCTTGTCGCGCGCGGTCTTACCGTAGTTGCGGGTGACGTCCACATGCACGTTGTCGGGCACCACCCGCCCCTTGAGGAAGGCCATGCGTTCCAGCACCGCGTCGGCCACCGTCACACCGTTGGAGCCCTTCTTCTTGGCGATGGCGATGGTGACCGCCGGCAAGCCGTTGGCGTTGACGTGTTCCGGGTAGGCGGGTCCGGTATAGAACTGCACCAGTTTCTTGGTCTCGCTGGGGCCCCAGTAGACCCGAGCCACGTCGCGCACGTAGACGGGACGGCCGTTACGCACCGTGACCACCAGGCGTTCGATCTCGTCCTTGGTCCTCAGGAAAGAGCCCGTGTAGAGCTCCATGGCCGCGCCTTGGTACTCCATGGAGCCCGCGGCCCGTTCGGTGTTGGCCGTGCGGATGGTCTGCGCCAGTTGGCTCAGCGAGATCCCGTAGCCCTTGAGCTTGTCAGGCAGGGGCTCGATGCGCACCTGCTCCTCACGGCCACTGACGATGAACCCCTTGCTGGTGTTGGGAACCTCGTGCAGGCGTTGCAGCACCTCTTCGGCCACCAGCTTCAGCGTGGCATCGTCCACCTCGGCCGACCATAGGGTCAGTGTGACGATGGGGACGTCGTCGACGCTCTTGGGCTTGACCAGGGGCTTGGAGACCCCCGGTGGAATCTTGTCCATGTTGGACTCGATCTTGTCGTAGAGCTTGACCAGCGAGTCCTCCATGTCCTGGCCCACGTGGAACTCCACGGTGACGATCGCCTGGCCCCGCCAGGAGGCAGCATAGACATGTTTGACACCCGTGATTTCACCCAGGATGCGCTGCAGGGGTTCGGCCACCAGACTCGAGACCTGCTTGCTCGATGCCCCCGGATACTGGACGAAGACATCGACCATGGGGACCTCGATCTGAGGATCCTCTTGGCGTGGCGTGATGAGCAGTCCGAGGATGCCGATGGACAGCATCGCCACCAGCAGCAATGGGGTCAGCGGAGAATGGATGAACGATCGGGCGAGGTTGCCCGCGACGCCCAGATGGGTGGGGCCCTGTCCCTGGCCGCCTTCTGGCTCGGTGTTTGAATCGGCTGGTGTGCTCATGTCCCCTCGCTGCTCAAGGGCACGGACCCACTAGCGGGCCGGGCCTACGAGAGTGCCAGGGCGGACCGCCAGCTGGCCGCACGGCCGGTCGGGCCCGTGTGCGCCCTGCAGGCTCCCTGGGGACGCGGCTGCTCCGCCGGTCCGCCACGATGCCGCGGTGCACTCAGTGTGCACCGCCCGATTCCGGGGCGCCTGGCGCCGGCTGTCCCGGCATCCAGCCGGAAGACGCCCCCGGTGGCGGGTTGTCGATGATCCGCTCCCCAGGGCGTAGCCCGGAGAGTACGATCACGTGGTTCTGGCCGATCTTCGAACCCAGACGCACCAGCCGTAATTCAGAGGTGTTCTTCTCGTTCACCACCAGCACGGCCGGCAGGCTACCCGCATGGATGATCGCCGAAGTGGGGATCACGATGGTGGGCCCCCTGCGCGCCGAGCCATCGGGCAGCAACACTTCGGCGTACATGCCCGGGGCGGCGGGCGCCGAACGTGGCAGGTCGAACTTCACCGTCACCGTGTGCTGATTGGGATCGGCCTGCGGATAGATCTGCGAGACCCGCGCCTGCACCGGCGTGCGTGCGGTGTCCAAATAGGCGGGTACGAACTGTCCGATGCGCAGATACTTGACCAGGCTCACCGGCACATCCGCCTGGATGCGCAGATACTTGACGTGACCGAACTCGACCAGGGGTTGCCCGGGTTGCACCGTGTCGCCTACTTCGACGAACTTCTTGAGGATCACCCCGTCGAACGGGGCAATACTGCGTGCGTCGCGGATGGCCGCGTCGATCTCCTGGAGCTTGCTCTGCGCCTGCAGCACCTGGGCCTGCGCCTGGTTGACCCCTGTGCGCGAGCGCTGCAGGTCTGCCCACCGCTCGATGGTGGTGTCCGCGCCCACGCCCAACACGTCGGCCATGTTGCGGGTGAACATTTGATCGAACATATTGGGCAGCCCCATCCCCGGTGCCGCGGTCAGGCTCCGTGTGCGGGGTGCATAGACCTCGCGGCCATACTGCACGTAGGAGTTCTGGAGTGCCGCCTGGGCATTCTGCAGCTGGGCGAGGACCTGTCGGCGTTTGGCCTGCAGCTCCGAATCGTCGATCGCCACCAGGACGTCACCGGCCTTGAAATGATCCCCCACGTCGCCCGCCAGATAGACCACACGCCCCGGAATCTGCGCCGACAGCGTGACCTCTTTGTAAGGCACCACAGTGCCGCCGATGGTGGCGGTACCCTGCAGCTGAAGCGTCTGCACCGGGATGATCTGCGCCGCCATGCCGACGGTGCACAGCAGCAGTCCCGCCATTCCCGCCACCAGTGTGTGCAGCAGACGCGACCTGCGCCGCCCTTGGCGGTACGCCACGAGGCGCGGGCAGGCGCAGCCGTGCCCTGCGGCCACCCGCCGCAAAACGCCCCGCGACAGCCGTTCAAGGTATCCCAAGCTCACGATCAATCGTCCTTTGGCTCGAGCCGGCAACGGCCGCACCCCGCACGAAACAGGCCCGCCAGCGCGGAGTGTGCATCGCACTGCACTGCAAATACCGGCAAACGAAACGGCCGGGTCGCAATCCCCCGGCCGAGCGCGTCGTTCCATCCGAAGCCACGCCCCTGCGGGCGGAGAGGAATCCCGGAGCCGGCCATGGTCCCGACAAACAGGACGCTTCGCAGCCCCGGCCGTCCCGGCGGCTCCATCCCCTGCCTGGCGAAAGTCCTCCCCTGCAGCGCTGCTGCCCGTGCGCCAGCGGAAACGTGCGAGGGCCGTCACACCCGCCCCCAGCGGGTATTCTTGGCAGGCGGCGAGCGCACACCCTTGCCCCGGGTGCCCTGGCCGCCTTCAGTATGACCTGACCCAGGCACGGCGTAATGTTAGCACAAGGACCCCTGTAAGCATGATCCCTGCCCCGACGCAATCGGCACCGGTCCCGATCAGCGACGAGCACCAGTTCCGAGAGGCGATCCGACGGCTTTCCACGGCCGACTATTTGTGCCTGGACACCGAGTTCGAGCGCAACCAGACCTACTTTCCGCGCCTCTGCCTGCTGCAGATCGCCGCCCCCGGCGAGGTTCATCTGCTAGACCCGCTGCACGGTCCCGATCTCGCGCCCTTGGAGCCGCTCTTGTACGAGGCCAGCGTCACCAAGGTCTTTCACAGCGCCCGCCAGGATCTGGAGCTGCTCCTGCGCCGTTTCGGAAGCCTGCCGGTGCCGGTGTTCGACACCCAGATCGCCGCGGCTGCCCTGGGCTACGGGGAGCAGCTGGGCTACGGGGAACTGATTCGTCGTGTGCTGGGCGTGGAGCTGGAAAAGGGCCATGCCCGCACCGACTGGTGCGCCCGGCCCTTGAGTGCGGAGCAGCTGCGCTATGCCGCAGACGACGTGCGCTGGCTCTGTCCCGCCTACGAGGCATTGCGCGAGGCACTGGATCGGCATGGCCGCCTGGAGTGGGTCGTGGAAGACAGCGCCCGCCTGGCACAGCCGGAGCTCTATGCACCGCCGACACAGGAGATCTGGAGGCGGGTGCGTGGGCTGCATGGCCTGGATCCGGCACGCTATCCTTTGTTGCAGGCCCTGGCAGCCTGGCGCGAGGAGCAGGCCATGGCGAACGATCTCCCCCGGCGCTGGGTGCTGCCCGATGAGGCCCTCGTCGCCCTGGCCGCCCGCGGCCACGCGGACGGCCTGGAGCGGCTCCCCGGTGTGTCCGAGCGGCGGCTCAGGCGCTGGGGAAAGGCCCTGCGCGCGGTGCTGCGCGGTGCGCGCACGGGCTCCGCCGGGAGTCAGCGGGAGCTGACCGCACCCGAGCGCCTCACGCCCGAACAGCAGGCAGCGGTCCAGACCGCCATGCGCGAACTGCGCACATTGGCCGGGGAGCTGGGCGTCAGCCCCAGTTACCTCGCATCCCGTTCCCAGATCACCCGTCTCCTGCTGGGCGAAGCGGTCCCAGAGCTCACCACGGGCTGGCGCGCCCGGGTGCTGGCGCCCCTGGATCACATCGGGCCTTGTGTACGAGCCGCGAGGTCCCCGTGAATCACGGAGTCCCACCGGACATCGCCGCAGCGCTACGCCGCGCGCTGCAGGATGCCCAACCCGAGCGTGTCATCCACGTACAAAGTGAACGGGACCGTTGTGCCCTGGGCGCCGTTCTCGAAACGCTCGAGCCCCAGCCGGAAGTGCTCTCCCCACACCGGATCCTCGCCGCCCGCCCGGCATCCCCGCCCACCGGCACGGTGTGCGTGACCTGTGGGCGGATGGGGCTGGCCGACCAGCGCAGGGCCGAACACGTCCTGGCGCGCCTGCGCGATCTCTACTGCCAGCGTGTCCTACTGGTGACCCCGCTGGACGCACGGGAGCCCCATGGCTGGCCGGAAGCCCAGCTGCGCGCACTGGGCTTCTTGCGCCTACTGCGCACGGGCCAGGCGGGCACGGACTGGGGATTGTTCGGCTTCGACCTCTATGACTACAAGACCACCCCAGACTGGCTCAATCCGCGCTACTGGGCCAATCCCCATCTCTGGAACCGGTACCGGTGGTGAACGCGCCGGGCAATGGACCGGGACTCGCACGCCCACGCAGCGGACAGGCCGACGACCCCTGTCGTGCAGCCGGTTCGGTATAGAATGCGCACCGGTCGGAACACTTCAGAGACTCGGCATGAGACCCGAACAAATCAAGGAGCGCATCGAGGCGCACATCCCCGGGGCGCAGGTCCGTGTGCAGGGGGGCGAGGGAAAGTACGAAGCCCACGTGGTCAGCGCGGCTTTCGAGGGCCTGAGTACGGTCAAGCGGCACCAGATGGTCTATGCCGCAGTGAACGACTGGATCGCCAGCGGACAAGTCCATGCGCTCAGCATCCGCGCCCTCACCCCGGCGGAGTCGGAGTGAACCGCCGCCGGCCCTACACGCCGGCGGCGGACACCGGTCAAGGCTCGGAGTGCACCGCGTCGATGACGCGCAGCCCCTTCTGGCTCGCGAAATAGGCGGCGAGGTTCTCCATGTCCTCCTCACTCAGCCCGGCCGCCTGAGCCTGCATGATGGCATTCTTGCGCTTGCCGCTCTTGTAGTCCTTGAGTGCCTGTACCAGATAGTCGGCGTGCTGCCCCGCAAGGATCGGAAAGGTGGCAACCGTGCTGTTGCCGTCGGCGCCGTGGCAGCCCGCACAGGCCGCGGCCTTGGCGCGGCCTGCCTCCGGATCCCCGCCGGCCTGGACGGAACAGGCCACCACCAGCCCCACGAGACCGAGAACTCTGAGTGAACGATTCATTGTCTTCTGGCTCCCCCAACGGTTTGTTACACGCGACCACTCACCCAGTTCAGGGGTGCGTGGAGAAGAAGGCGGCGATGTCCACCATGTCCTGATCCGAGAGCGTCGCGGCCTGGGCACGCATGGTCTTGTGGCTGCGATCACCCCGCTTGTAGGCCTTGAGCGCGGAGACCAGATATTCGGCATGCTGCCCCGCCAGCTTGGGCACGTGGTAGCTTGGATATACGTTGGTATAGGAAGGGATACCATGACAGCCCATGCAGGGCTCGGCCAGCTTCTTGCCGCGCTCCGGGTCACCGGCCGCCGTGGCCGTGACCGTCGCCAACGTGACCGCGACCGCCGTCAGCGCGGCCGGGATGGTGCTCGTGTTCATCACTTCAGATCTCCTCCAGAAGGGCCTTTGCAAGGACCGCAGCGCCGGGAAGCGCGCAGTGGCCTGGGGACGCGGCGGAACACCGCTGTCGTTCCCTGCCCCTCGCACGCCGGTAGAGGACGCCCGGCCCCAAGCGGGACGTCGCCGAAAATCAGCGCGGTAGTATACCCTCAACGAATTGCGCCTGATCAATCCAGGGGTTTTATGCCCCCATCAGCGATTCACGGGGAGTGACACAGCGATGATGCGACCCAGAACCCTGGAAGCGTTCCACGAGCTGGTCAAACAGGCCTTGTTCGAGATCGACGAGCTGCGCGCGGCGGTAGAGTACGAACTCGACGAAGAGGGACCACCCCCGGAGCTGGAGCTCCTGGGGCCCATCCGCGCCGAGCTGGAGGAGCTGCTGGCCAGACTGGACGCCGGCAGCTACGACTTCGGAGGCGAACCGCTACGATACATGGCGCACATCCAGGCTCTGGACACCCCGGGGCTGCCCATCCGGCCCTTGCTCCTGCGCATCAACGACACCCATTGTCACGGGCTGGAGACGGGCCCCGATCCGTTCGATGGGCTCTACGACTGAGCCCGCCGGCGACACAGGAGCCAGACACCGAGGTTGAGGGCCACCACCGCGCCCACCAGAAAAACGATGGTCCACTGAAAGTACACCACCGGGGTGATGTACCAGGTGAGGTCGAAACGGTTGGTGCGCCAGAGCTGGTTGTCGAACAACAAGGGGTGGAATACGTTCATCCAGAACGGCCGGAAGACCGGGATCACCACCAGGACCGCGGCCACCAGCACCACGTTCACCAGGGCCGCGCACCTCGCCGTGCGGCATTCGAAGCTCAACACCAGACCGGCCAGGGCGAACACTGCGCCCAGGGCCAACCGGTCGTAGATGGTGCGCACCTCGGCCAGGTGCTGGCGCTCCTTGGCCGACCACCGGGTCTCCAGGCTCCCCGCGTGCCGGAAGAACCGGGTGAGCTCTGTAACGGCCTGTGTGGTCCGGGCCTCGCCGAGCACCTCGCAGCGCGGGTTCCAATGGCAGCTCAGGTGATACCAGGTGGGCAGATACACCACGAACGCCAGGGGCAGCCAGGCGGTGACATAAAACAGGCTGATCCCCAGCACCAGCCGACGCAAACGGGTGTACACTCCAATCATGGGCGTGTATTCGAAATGCAGGGGTTTCGGCAAGGGGTGGGCGCTGGCGGCCATCCTCGCCCTGGCAGCCTGTCAGCATCCGGAATCACTGAATCCCGACTCCCCGCTCTATCTCCCGCCCGCGGGTTCCGTGTTCCACCTGGACCGGGCGCTCACGGTGCCGGCGGGCCGCGCGCAGGTACAGATCCAGAGCGGTGCGGTGGGTCGTGGCGAACTGGCCCCCCATTGCATCCTGCGCCTACGCGAGCCGGCCGACCGGGACCGCATCCTCGCACCGGGCGACTTTGAGATCACCCGCAGTGCGCGACGCACCACCATCTTTCCGGTGCGCTGGGAGCCGGGTACCCGTATCCAGGTCGCCGGCCCCGCTTTCACCCTCGCCCAAGGCGGGGGTGGGGACGACGGCCCTACGGATGAGTACTATGTCACCGAGATGTGGCTGCGCAGTGCCACCCAACCGCAGGTCTACAAGCTGGAATGCCGCCAGCTGGACGACCCCGGCCTGGGCAGCCACGTGACCTTTCAGGAGATCCAGGCCACCCTCAGACCCACGGCCTGGATCATACCGGCCGCAGGCCGCTGAGATGCGGCGACCCACATGGGCCGGTGGCTGCTCACGGTTGCCCATCGCCTTGCGTCGTCGGCGTTCGCTGCTGTGGCTGGTAGTAGTAGTCGTACCGGTTGAGGATCTCGTTGGTGAACTTCCAGGCCTCGGTGTAAGAGAGCCCGCTGTCCTCCGGGATCACGATCTTCACATAGAGGTTGTTGTGATGGCGCTGTTTCAGGGCCCCGAGCCTGGATTCCAACGCCTTGCGGTCCACCTGCCGCACCTGATCTGAACCGGGTTCGCGAATGGCATAGACATAGCGGCCACCCCGCTTGGCGAAGCGCACCTCCACCACCGGATGGCCCGCCGGCGTACGCGCCGGGCGCACCAGTTTGTCATACTTGACCTTGAGACTGTCGTAGTCGCCCTGCAACGCCGCCAGCGCGCTGCTGGCCTGCTCGATACGACGCCGCAACTCGGCCAGCTCCGCCTCCTTGCGGGCCACGGTCTCCGTCTGGCGGTCCAGGGCGTTGGTCGTCTCCTCCAGCCGTAAATGCTGCTCCGAGAAGGCTGCCTCCAGCTGCGCCAGGCGACCGGCGGTCTCGCCGAAACGCTTCTCCAGATCGGCCTGCGCTCGACGCATGGCGGTGAGCTCCTCGTCCAGCCGCGCCCGTTCTGCGGCAAGCCGTCGCTTGTCGTCCTGCAACCGGGCGATTCGATCCTCCAGATCGGCCTGACGCCGGGTCAGCGATTCGTTCTCTTCCCGGGCCTGCATCAGCCACATCCGCATGATGGAGACCTGATGCTCGGCCTGGGTCAGCTGCTCTTCCAGGGTGAGATTGGCCTCGGTGGTGCTCTTGACCAATGCAGCCGCCTCGCGCTCGGCCTCGATGGTGGCCCGCAGTTCGTGCACCAGATCCCAATTGCGCAGCACGAGGATGACGCTCACCAGCATGAAGATCATGACCACCACGGTCATGATGTCCGTGAACGAGGGCCAGAAACTCTCGTTGCCCGTCTGGGAGGCCTCTGCGTTGGTGCGCAGGTCGACGAAACCGCTCCCGTTCATCCCTCGGCCCCCTCCCCAAGGGGCAGCCGGAAGCCTTCGCGCAGGTCACGATGGATGGCCCGCACGTCACGGCCAAGCCCCTCCAGGACTCCCGCATGCCGCTCCAGGAGCTCGCGCAGTTGTTCGCCGGCCTGAGCGAAGTCGAGCTGCGCGGCGTGCATGCCACGCACCGTCTCGCGGAGGGAGCGCACCAGGTGACCCACCTGCTGGATGATCCCTTCCGGATCGGTGGTGAGCAAGGGCATCAGATACACCGAGGTCACCTGCTCGACCGCGCTGAGCAGGTGGGTCTGTGCATCGGTCAGCTTGAGATAGAAGTATCCATGCACCAGGTAACAGACGATGGCCGTCATGGTGGTGGACAAGGCCGTGGCCATCCCATGGATCACAAGGTTCATGTTGCTCACCTGATCCTGCCCGGCCAGCAGGTCCGAGGCGCCCACCAACGCGATGGACAGGGAAACGATGGTGCCGAAGACGCCGAGCAGGATGAGCACATTGTTCACAAACTTGGGAAAGCTCAACCGCGTGCTCTCCTCGGCCAGCAACATGGAGGCGAGGGCATTGTGATTGACCGGGGCGTGCTGTTTGCTGATGCGCAGGATGGCGGCATAGCGGCGCACGATGATCGCCTGGCGCGGGATGCCCTCGGCCGGATGCGAGCTGCCCTCCTCCAGGCGCTGCACGAACCGGGCAAGCCATGTCTCTTCACGCATGTAGCGCCACAGATTCCCCGTGATCCGGCCCATACCCAGCAGAAAAAGCGCGACGATGGCGCCGTTGATCACGATGCCCACCCGGGTGAGCTGATCCCTCAGGTAGAAGGAATAGACCGGTCCCCAAGCCCAGACGATACCGGCGATCAGCAAGGCCGCCACCACCGCCATCCGTACCAGAACGCCACGGCTTACGTTCCTGCGTACATCGATCATTGCTGTTGAAGCTCCTCGGTCTTCTCCAACGGCGGGTCCGGGGAGGCCCCCCGATCGTCGGGATCCACCAAGACCCGCCACGGATTGCGCCGCGGTCTATCCCCCGGCGTCTCCCCATCGCCCGGCCGCGACCGCACCACCGGAACCGGGGCTGCCGGCCTGGGGGCAGACCACGGCAACGGGCGGGGGGGATATCGCGCCGGTTTCGGTACACGGCCACGAGAATGCGCTCCCCCACCGGAACTGAAGGCACCGCAGAAGAAAAACGCCTCGGCCGGATGCCAGAAGGCCACGCCCGGGCCCAGCACCAGCATGGCTGCAAGCAACCCCACACCTCTGTGCATGGACCGATCCTTCCCGCGGTGACGGCAGTGCCCACTATACAACCGCGCTGCGCATCGGGCCACGCGTCAAGGTAGCGCGGGCGTGATCCAGGGGCACCGCAAGCCAAGGCCCAGGTATCAACGTGGGCAAGCACCCGATGACTGGACCAAACCCAGTATCATTCGCTCCTGGTGTTCCACGTCGGGCGTATTGCCCGTAGAGGCGAACCGCGATGGGTCGACTCCTGCTCCTCTTGGCCGTAGCCATCCTCGCCTACGCCGCCTGGCGCTGGCTGCAGAAGCGATCCGGGCTGGAGCGGTGGCAGGCCTTTGCCGTGGCCGGGGCGGTGGTGCTGATGGCACTGGCCGCCACCGGCCGGCTCAATTGGGTATTCGCGCTGATCGGGCTGGCGCTACCCTTCCTGCGCAAGCTCCTCGTGCTGTTACCCTATGTGCCAGTGCTGCGGCAGGTTTTCGGCCGCGCGGCGGCCGAACAACGGCAGGAAAACCCGCACCAAGAGGGCGCGGGCAGCGGACCGGAGGACCCGAGTGGCAGGCCAGGTCTTTCCGTGCGCGAGGCGTGGGACATCCTCGGCCTGGAACCCGGAGCAGCACCGGAGGAGATCGTCGCCGCCCATCGGCGACTCATCCAGAAACTACATCCGGACCGGGGTGGGTCGGCGTATCTCGCCACCCGGATCAATCAGGCCAAGGACCTGCTACTGAAGGAGTGCCGGGAATGATCCGCATCGGCTCCCGCATCCGCATCCCGGAGCAGGAAGTCCGCATCCATGCGGTGCGCGCCCAGGGCCCGGGCGGACAGCGTGTCAACAAGATCGCCACCGCCGCGCACCTGCGTTTCGATATCCGGGCCTCGTCGCTTCCAGAGGGGATCAAACAGCGCCTGCTCGCCATGCGCGACCGTCGCATCACCCGGGAGGGCGAAGTGGTCATCAAGGCGCAGCGCCACCGTACGTACGAACGCAACCGGGCTGAAGCCGTCGAGCGGTTGGCCGAGCTGCTCCGCAACGCCGCCCGCGCACCTAAACGACGCATCGCCACGCGGCCGCCAGCCGGTGCCCAGCGGCGCCGTGTGGAACGCAAGCGACATCGGGGACGCATCAAGGCCCTGCGCGGTCCCGTGCACGGCGACGCATGAGGGTGAACCCAGGACTCCACCCGCGGGCCCAGCCTCACGGGAGAGTCATTCGTCCTCGTCGGAGAGGTCCGGATCCCAGCCCAGCTCCCGGGCGCGTCGCACGGCCTCGGCATAGATCCGCGCATGGCGCTCGCGCAGCTCTGGAGGAAGGTTGCTCACCAAGTGTCCGTAGGGTTCCCAAGCCTTGGTGACCCGGTCGTAGAGTTGCTGGATGTGTGCGAGCGGCCATCCCTCGCAGGTCTCCGTCTCCGGAATGAGCCCGAAGACCCAGGCGTCCCGAATGATGTTTCCCGTGGGCGTCATGCCCCCGTAACGGTCTTTGTGGATGCCCACATACGTCCTGCCTGCTGCTCCCTCGCGTCTGGACCCCATGACCAAACCTCAGGCATGCCGAACACCAGGGTTGGTATTCTAGCGGGCCGGGCCAGCCCGCACGAGCGCACCGCCCCACGCCCGCATGTCGAGCGCGGCGTCCACCGGTCTGGTCTTCGCGCCCGGGCTTGGGTATCTTCCAGCCGATGAATCCCAGGAACCTGACCGGCGATCTTCGGGTCGCAGACGGCTCGCAACAGCCGCGGGCGACGGTGCCGCTCGAGGATCTCCAGACCATACTCGACGCGCTCCCCGATCCGGTCTTCGTGCTCAGCGAGTCGGGGCGCTATCTGCACGTGTTCGGCGGCTCCGACACGCGCTACTATCACGACGGTTCCCGTCTGGTGGGCAAACGGCTCTACGAAGTGCTGGATGCCGGCCAGGCCGAGTGGTTCCTCAAACAGATCCGCAAGGCGCTGGCCGAACCCGGATTCCACACCGTGGAGTACTGGCTGGGCGCAGAAGACGTGCGCGGACTCGATCCCGAGCTGGGCCCGGCGCAGCGTTGCTTCTTCCAGGGGCGCATCCGCGCCCTCGACCGCCGTATCGAAGGGGAGCGGGCGGTGGTGTGGGTGGCCACCAATGTCACCGACCGCCACGTGCTGGAACAGCGCCTGCGCCATATGAGCGAGTACGACGAGCTGACCGGTGTGCCCAACCGGCGCAGGCTGCTGACCGAGCTCACCAACGAGTTCGAGCGGTTCCAGCGCTACCGCACGCCCTTCGCGCTGCTGGCCCTGGACATCGACCACTTCAAACGGATCAACGACAACTTCGGCCACGACGCTGGCGACCGGGTCCTGCAAGTGTTCGCAAAGGTCTGCCAGAGTCAGCTGCGCAAGTGCGACCTCCTCGCACGCTACGGCGGCGAGGAGTTCATGGTGCTCCTGCGCAACACCACCGATGCGGAACCGACCGCCCAACGCATCCGCAGAGCCGTGGAGGCCTACGACGCGTGGCTCGGGGACGCACCGCTACGGGTCACGGTGAGCATCGGCGTGGCCCGCCCCCGTGCGGACGACGTCTCGGTGCGCCAGATCATCGTCCGTGCGGACAAGGCCATGTATCAGGCCAAGAAAGACGGGCGCGACTGCGTCCGTTTCGGCTGAGGCACCCGGACGGGAAGAAGGGCTGTCCTACCTGTGCATCCGCCGGTCGCCCGGCCGCAAGGGCCGGCGGTGCCGCCGGCACCCGGCTCAACCCCGAGACACCTGCTTCTCTCCGCCCCCTTTCAGACCCCAACGCCACAGAGAACACCCTGTCCATCGTTGCCAGATCTTCGATCGGCAAAAGGACCTGGATCACCACGGGCATGAAACGCGACCGCCGATTCGACGGTCGCAAGCTGGACCACAAGGCACTGGAAGCGCTGCGGCTCCGCACAGTACAAAGCGTCCTGGAGGGCGGGGATCCAGAGCCGCGCTCGCAGAGGACCGAAACGGCGGAGTTTTCCGCACAAAAGCCGGTTTCACAGAACCGCCTTTCGAGTAATGGCGGAGAGGGAGGGATTCGAACCCTCGGTACGCTTTTGGCGTACATGCGATTTCCAGTCGCACCCCTTCGGCCGCTCGGGCACCTCTCCGTATTCTTCAACCTCCTGACGCCGCCTGCCTCAACCGCCGCAGGAGTCCTCGACCAAGCGGCTCGCGCCGCTACGAGGGAGGGATTACGGCGGGCTTCCTGCCCGCCGCCCTGCGGGTCGCGCTGCGCGCGATCAAAATCGTTCCCGACGATTTTGTCGAACCCTCGGTACGCTTTTGGCGTACATGCGATTTCCAGTCGCACCCCTTCGGCCGCTCGGGCACCTCTCCGGGGGGACGCCCGCGGGTCTGCGCGAAGGGAAGCGCCGCACCA
>JALVEU010000063.1 GCA_027030565.1 Gammaproteobacteria bacterium
GCCTTATAGAGCGGGCAGCTCTTGGGCCCATAACAGAAGGTCTCGAAACGGTAGCGGTAGGAGGGGTTCCAGGGATCGATGAGCAGTTCCACCGCCATTCTGCAGCCCCAGATACAGCTGGTACATTTTGCTTCATAGGTGCGGGGATCCAGGCGCCGGTGGCCCCGGGCCCGGTAGGTGGGCAAGTCTGAGGGCACGTCATGAAAGGGCGGTCCTTCCTGGGATTCCTCAGGCGCATCCTCCAGCACCTGGATGCCGCTGGTCTTGTAGAAGGCGGCGCTCTCCTTCCTCGGATCGGCCACCGGCACCGAGGCGCCTTTGACCACCATACCCACCTGAAAGCGGTGCTTTTCGTGAGCCACCTTGCCCACAGCCACCAGGAACTCGCCGGACTCTTCACCAGCGTAGCCCTGGACCCGCAGCACATAGCTCAGATAGCTGTGACTTCTTTCGTCGAAAGAACGGTGCAGGCGGATGCGCGGCTGAACGCCGACGATGCGTCCCTGCCAGGCGATCTTGGGGGTCGAGGCTTTCTTCATGCCGTCTCCGGGCGCAACTGTTACGTGGAAGGACTCACCACAGAGGACACATAGATCATGGAGAGTTTACGAATGGTGCCCAGGGCTTCCCTCCCCCGCTTGCGGGGGAGGGTGAGGGAGGGGGTAAAGGGCGCACGCGCTACCCCCCTCACCCTAACCCTCTCCCCCGAGGGGGAGAGGGGACAATCAGCCTCCTTGCCGGATGCGCTACCGCTTATCCGGCCTACAGCTATGAGCGCGCCTATGTCTCGGCCCCTTCGGCCGGGGGCGTGCGGGCCGGTGCGGGTCCGCCCTTGATGCGCTCGCGAAGGCCCTGGACCACGGCATAGAACACGGGCACCAGCAGGGGCACGAAGACCGCCGCGGCCAGCATGCCACCGAATACGGCAGTGCCCAGGGAGCGGCGGCTGGCCGCGCCGGGGCCCACTGCGACCACCAGCGGCAGCACGCCGAGGATGAACGAGAAGACAGTCATCAGCACGGCCCGGAAGCGCAGCCGCGCCGCCTCCAGGGCCGCCTCGGTGATGGAGCGGCCGGCCTCGCGTAGCTCCTTGGCGAACTCGACGATGAGAATGGCGTTCTTGGTGGCCAGGCCGATGAGCAGCACGATGCCGATCTGCATATAGATGTCGTTGATGAGCCCCGCCGCGCTCTGCGCCAGCACCGCCCCCAGGATGGCCGTTGGCACGGCGAACATCACCGCCCAGGGAATGCTCCAGCTCTCGTACTGGGCCACCAGGAAGAGGTACACGAACAGCAATGCCAGGGTGAAGATCACCGGCGCCTGGTTGCCGGCCAGGATCTGCTGGTAGGCCTGCCCGGTCCACTCGTAGGCGTAGCCGGCCGGCAGCGTCTCCCGGGCCACCCGTTCCATGGCGGCAAGCGCCTGTCCGCTGCTGTAACCGGGCGCCGCAGAGCCGTTGACGCTGATGGAGCGGTAGAGATTGTACCGGGTGATCATGTCGGGCCCGAGGATGGGCTTGACCTGTACCAGGGTGCGCAGCGGCACCATCTCGCCCTGGTCGTTGCGCGCGTAGAGCTTGTAGATGTCATCCACGCGGTCGCGATAGGGCGCGTCGGCCTGGGTGAGCACCTGGTAGGTCTTGCCGAACTTGTTGAAGTCGTTGGCATAGCCCACGCCCAGGTTGCTCTGCAGCACGTCGAAGACGTTCGTGAGCGGCACCCCGAGGAGCTTGGCCTTGACCCGGTCCACGTCGATGTAGAGCTGTGGCACCGTGGCGCGGAAGGTGCTGAACACCTGGCCCAGCTCGGGGGCCTCGTTGGCCGCCACCAGCAGTCCGCCCAGGACCGAGGCCATGGCCTGCGGCGAGTCGTTGGCCGTGGACTGGAGCACGAACTCGAAGCCGCCCGTGGTGCCCAGCCCCGGGATGGGCGGGATCTGGAAGGCCACGATGCTCGCCGAGGGAATGGCGTTGAGCTTACTCTGGAGCGCGCGCACGATGTGGTCTTCGTGCAGCTCGACCCCGGTGCGCTCGCTCCACGGTTCGAGCACGGCGATGAGCAGGGCAGCGTTGGAGGCGATGCTCTGCTTGAGCATGCTGTAGCCGGGCACCGAGATGACGTCCTGCACGCCGGGCTGCGCACGCATCACCCGCTCGGTCTCGGCCACCACCTCCCGGGTACGCTGCAGCGAGGCCCCCTCCGGCAATTGCACGTCCACCATGAAGGCGCCCTGGTCCTCCAGCGGCACGAAGCCGCCCGGCATGCGCTGGAACAGCCAGCCGGTGAGCACCACGATGCCCACGAAGCCCAGCATCACCAGCAGCCAGTGGCGCAGCACGAAGCCCACCACGCCGGCGTAGAGCCGGTCACGCAGCCAGTCGAAGCCCCGGTTGAACCAGCCGAAGGGCCCGGTGGTGGCCATGCCGCTGGAGGGCTTGAGCAGGGTCGCGCACAGCGCCGGGCTCAGGGTCAGGGCGTTGAGCGAGGAGATGGCCACGGCGATGGCGATGGTCACCGAGAACTGCCGGTAGAGCTGGCCGGTGAGCCCCGGGATGAAGCCCACCGGGACGAACACCGCCAGCAGGACCAGGGTGGTGGCGATCACCGCCCCGGAGATCTCCGCCATGGCCTTGCGCGCAGCGTCGGGGGGTGCGAGCCCCTCGGCCATGTGGCGCTGGGTGTTCTCCACCACGATGATGGCATCGTCCACCACGATGCCGATGGCCAGGATCAGCCCGAACAGGGTGATGAGGTTGATGGAGTAGCCCAGGGCCAGCAGCCCGGCGAAGGTGCCCACCAGCGAGACCGGGATGGCCAGGGCCGGGATCAGGGTGGAGCGCCAATCCTGGATGAAGATCCAGACCACCAGGATCACCAAGGCCACGGCGATGAACAGGGTCTCCACCACCTCGTCGATGGAGGCGCGGATGAAGCGTGTGGTGTCGTAGAGGATGGCGTAGTCCACCCCCTGCGGGAAGCGGCGCGAGAGCTTGTCCATCTCCTCGTAGACGGCCTCGGCCACCTGCAGGGCGTTGGCGCCCGGGAGCTGGTAGATGGCCAGGATCACCGAGGGCTTGCCATTGAGCTGACCGAAGGCCTGGTAGGACTTGGAGCCCAGCTCCACGCGCGCCACGTCACCGATCCGCACCATGGAGCCATCGGGCTCCACCCGCAGGACGATGTTGCGGAACTGCTCGGGGTCCGACAGGCGCCCTTGGGTGCGCAGGGTGTACTGGAAGGGCGTGTTGGGCGGGGCCGGCTCCTGGCCCAGCTGGCCCGCGGCCACCTGCACGTTCTGCTCGCGGATGGCCGCCAGCACGTCCGCCGGCTGCATGCCCAGGGCCGCCAGGCGGTCCGGGTACAGCCAGATGCGCATGCCGTAGTCCTGCACCCCGAGGATGTCGGCCTTGCCCACGCCCGCGATGCGCCCCAGGGCGTCCTTGATGTTGATGGAGGCGTAGTTGTTCAGGTACAGGCTGTCGTAGCTCTCGTCGGGCGAGAACAGGTTGACGATCATGAGGATGTTGGTGGACTGCTTGGTGGTGGTCACGCCTTGGCGGCGCACCTCCTCCGGCAGCTTGGGCAGGGCCTGGCTCACGCGGTTCTGCACGTTCACCGTGGCGATGTCCGCGTTGGTGCCCACGCGGAAGCTGACGTTGAGCACGTAGCGGCCGTCGTTGGAGCTGAAGGACTGCATGTAGATCATGTCCTCCACCCCGTTGACCTCGGTCTCGATGGGACCGGCCACGGTGTCGGCGATGGTCTCGGCGTCGGCGCCCGGATATTCCGCCACCACCTGGACTTGGGGCGGGGTGATCTCCGGATACTGGGCGACGGGCAGCGCCTCCATGGCCAGGAGCCCGGCCACGGTGAGCACGATGGAGATGACGAAGGCGAACCGCGGCCGACGGATGAAGTGCGCGCTGAACATGGCTCAGCCGCCCTGCCTGGAATGCAGCACGTCGGGCGCATGCCAGGGCTTGGTGGTGACCTTCATGCCGGGCCGGACCTTCTGCACGCCCTCCACGATCACCCGCTCGCCCGGATTCAGGCCGTCGCGCACCACCCGGTAGGCGCCCTCCACGCGACCCAGGTGCACTCCACGCCGGGCCACCGTCTCGTCCCGGTCCACCACCAGCACGAACTGTCCGGCCTGGTCCTCCATGAGTGCCGCCTGGGGCACCAGCAGGGCCTCCTTGGGCTTCTGGCCCACCAGCACCACCGTGACGTTGATGCCCGGGACCAGCACCTTGTCGGGATTGGCGAAGCGCGCCCGGACCAGGATGGCGCCGGTGCGCGGGTTGACCCGATTGTCGATGAAGTCGATGGTGCCGGTCTCGGGATAGAGCGCCCCGTTGGGCAGCAGCAGGCGCACCTCGATGCCCGACACCGACTCGGCGCCCTCCTGCTGCAGCTTGCGGAAGTTGAGGAAATCCCGTTCGCTCACCGAGAAGGAGGCGTAGATGGGATCGAGCTCCACGAGATGCGTCAGCTCCCCGCTCTGCGGCCCCACCAGATTGCCCACGCTCACCGCGATGTGGCCCACACGCCCGTCGATGGGGGCACGGATGCGCGTGTACTCCAGGTTGACCCGCGCCTCCAGGAGCGCCGCCTCGGCGCTCTTGAGCCGTGCCTCGGCCTCGAGCATGTCGGCGCGGGCCTTGTCCAGCTGCTGCTTGCTGGCCACGTTC
>JALVEU010000064.1 GCA_027030565.1 Gammaproteobacteria bacterium
AGGCCAATGCGAAGCTCCCGTAGGCATCCAGAAGCAGGTAGAACGTCAACACCAGCGCAAGAGAGGCCACTCCGGGGATCGGGAAGAGCAGCAGAAGTCCGCCTGCCAGCAGAAGAAGATCGGGTTTCAGCCAGTCGATGAAGGTCGTGTGCGGGCTCTTGTAGGTGTGGTACGCCCAGAGCAGACCACCGCCGATGAGCATTCCGCCGACCAGACCCACGGTGACGAGGGACATCAGGGCGGGCAGCACGATGCCTGCAGTGCCCAGGATCACCAGGAGGATGCCGATGGCCAGGCTGTGCGGTCCGAAGTGCTGGAGCTGCTTTTCGAGTGCAGCTCTTTCGATGGTTCGCCGTTCGTCCATCAGGGATTCCTCCGGGGATGATCGTGGTCAGCGGCCCTGCCGCTTGGTACTACAGTCGCACGTCGCCGACCGAACGCATGCATGGAATGGCCCAGCAGCGAAAGGAACCGACGGTGGCGCGGGACCTCGTGACGCAGGTGGCGGTATACATGCACCTTGACCAGGTCGGTGACCATGGCCGAGGTGATGGAATAGCCCCAGATCAGGGCGATCTCGGGCCAGCTGATGGGTGTGATCAGGCCGAAGCCGTAGGCGGCGAACAGCGTGGCGGCCAGCTTGGTGATGATCGCCGACCAGACCATGATGGGGGCTGGCCAGGGCCGCTTCCAGAAAAAGTCCCTGCTGCGGGCCACGAACAGGACCAGGTGGCCGGCCACCGCCATCTTCAGGAATACGTAGGTCTGGATCTGAGGCACGTCGAGCTTCAGCCAGTCCATGGCGATGAGCAGCATACCGAAGCTGCCGATGACCCCCACGATGCCCATGGCCGTGGCCACCGTGATCACCTGGCGCATCTCCCAGCGCACCGGTCGCTGCGGCAGGCCGGTATGGTCGTAGGCGATGGTCATGATGGGCACGTCGTTGAAGAAGGCCAGCAGGATGATCATGATCGCGGTGATGGGATAGAAGTCGAAGAAGATCATCGCCATGACCACGAAGAACATGATCCGGATCGTCTCGCTGATCCGATAGATCGCATAGGCGTTCATGCGCTCGAAGATGCGCCGCGCCTCCTCGATGGCCCGGATGATCACCGAGAGGCCCGGTGCGGTAAGCACCAGGTCTGCGGCGGCCCGTGCTGCGTCGGTGGCCCCGCTCACGGCCACGCCCACGTCGGCCTGTTTGAGGGCCGGGGCGTCGTTGACGCCGTCGCCGGTCATGCCGGTGATATGACCGCGCGCCTGGAGCAGCTTGACGATGGTGAACTTGTGCTCCGGGAAGACCTCGGCGAAGCCGTCGGCCTGCTCCACCTCCTCGCCGCTGGCCCGTATGGCTTGCGGATCACCATCCTTCATGGGCAGGGCGTCGGCGCGCAGGATGCGTGTCCCCAATCCGAGCTTGACGGCGATCTGCCGGGCGATGGCCAGGTTGTCCCCGGTGACCATCTTCACATCGACCCCGTAGGCCCGGGCCCGGCGTATAGTCTCGGCCGAGTCTTCGCGGGGCGGGTCGTACAGCGACAGGATGCCGAGGAAGGTCCAGGCCGCATCGCCTTGGTTCCTGCGCGCCACGCCGAGGGCGCGATACCCCTGTTCGGCGAAGGCATCCACCACCTGCTGTGCGCGCTCCTTTTCCGGGCCGCTGAGCTCGGCCAGGGCCATGATCACCTGCGGTGCGCCCTTGGTCACCTGGAAGCGGTGTCCTTGTGTGTCCTCGATGGTGGCCTCGGTGCGCTTGTGTACGGGATCGAAGGGGACGAATGCCACCTGCCGATAGGCCTTCAGTGCCTCCTTGTCCTTCAATCCCTCCAGCACCGCCTGGTCGATGGGATCCTGGTCCTCGGCACGGGAGGCCAGGGCGGCGGCCAGTAGGACCGCCTGTTCGTCGGCGGCGTCGAAGACCTCCACCTCGCCCAAGGTCAAGCGGTTCTGGGTGAGGGTCCCGGTCTTGTCCGAGCACAGGACATCCATGCTCGCCATCTCCTCGATGGACTCCAGCCGGGTGACGATGGCCTTGAGACGCGACAGGGCCATGGCGCCCACCGCCATGGTCATGGACAGCACCGCAGGCATGGCCACGGGGATGGAGGCCACGGTGAGGATCAGGGCGAACTGCACCAGCTCCAACCAGTGGGTGCCCCGATGCAGCTCCACCAGCACCAGCACCACCACCAGCGCCAGGCTCACATAGATGAGATAGTCGCCGATGGTGAGCACGGCCTTCTGGAAGTGGGAGACCGTGGTGGCCTGCTCGACCAGACCGGCCGTCTTGCCGAAGCGCGTGTTCTTGCCGGTGGCGGTGACCTCGGCCACCACCTCGCCCTGTTTGACCACGGTGCCGGAGAAGGCCTCTTCGCCCTGGCGTTTGGTCACCGGCAGGGACTCACCGGTGAGTGCGGACTGATCCACGCTCAGGTAGTCGCCCTCGACGATGCGTACGTCGGCGGGGATCACGTCGCCCAGCCGCAGTCGGATGATGTCGCCCGGGACCAGCAGCCTGGCCTCGATCTCCTGCCACTGCCCGTCGCGCAGCACCCGGGCACGCTGGGCGAGCTGCTTCTTGAGCGCCTCCACCGCATTGCCAGCGGTGTACTCCTGCCAGAAACCCACCCCGGCGTTGAAGATCAGCAGGGCCACGATGATCCAGAAATCGGGCCAGTGCTGGACCAGGGCCGAGAGGACGGCCGCCACCTCGATCATCCATGGGATCGGACCCCAGAAATAACCCAACAGCCGGCGCAGCGGGGAGATCCTTTTCTCCTCCAGGGCGTTGGGTCCATATCGGCCGAGACGCCTTGCTGCTTCGGCCGAGCTCAAGCCCTTGTGCGGATCGGTCTCACCGGCAGCTTGGGTAGGGTTGGTCGCGTTCGCCATCGGGACGGCCTCCGACTGCAGACGGATGAAGGCGGGGCGGGACACCGTAGCACCCGGCCGTGCCCCGGCATTAACCCGGATCAAACCTTGGCCTGCGCAGGCGTAGAGGTGCGCCCGTCGTTCGAGGGGTCAGAACGAGAGGAACAGCCCGTAGGCCATGGTCAGGACGGCCAGGAGCACGAGGCCCAGGAAGGCCGTGTGCTGCCGCGACCAGCTGCCGATGGTGACGGCGTACAGGGCCTTGAGGAAGTTGTTGCTGCCGGCGGCGATGACCAGGGCGCCGGCCAGCTCCCGCAGCCCGGTGGCGTGGTATTGGCCGTTGAGCAGGGAGAGCACGAAGGGGTCGATGTCGGTGAAGCCCACCACGAAGGACAGCACCTGCAGGCCTGGATTGCCGAACTGGTGCAGGACCCCTTTGGTGAGCACCAGCATGACGATGAAAAGCAGCGCGAACAGCGCCGCGGTGCCGAGTTCCAAGGGGTTGTGCCCGGCCGCTTCGGCGCGGGTCTCTGCGGGGGTGCGGCTGTGTCGGGCGTGCAGGAGGCCGTAGGCGATGGCGCCCAGTCCGAGCAGCAGGAACGGGCCCGCCGTGGGGCGCAGGAAGTCCCTGTTGAGCAACAGGATGAGCACGAGCAGGCGCAGATACATCACGCCGGAGGCGGCGAGTATGGCGGCGTTGAGCTGGCTGCCGGCGCCCGGTTCCGCGCGCCCGCGCCGGGCCAGCACGATGGTGGTGGCCGTGCTGGAGTAGAGGCCGCCCAGCAGTCCGGTGACCAGGTAGCCCTGTCGTGGAAACAGATACCGCTGGAGGATGTAGCCCACGTACGAGATCCCGGAGATGGCCACCACGGCCACCCAGATCTTGTAGGGGGTTGCCGGCAGCCAGGGTGTCACCTGCCGGTCGGGCATCAGGGGCAGGATCACCGCCGCCAGCAGCAGGAACTTGGCCAGCGTCATCAGCTCACCGCGGTCGATGGTCTCGATGAGCCGATGGGTGAGGGGGCGCGCATTGAGCACGAACACGGCGGCCACGAACAACAGCACCAGGAACCAGGGCGGCAGGAGCACCAGGCAGGGACCGTAGGTGTAGACGATGAGGGCCACCAGGGGCTGCAGGATCCCCATCTGGCCGCTTTGCAGCTTGCGGTGGTAGAACAGCCCGTAGAGCACCGTGAGCACGGCCATGCCCCCGAGATACAGCCGCCAGGCCGGGTCGAGGGTGTAGAGGACGAAGCCGAGCAGGGCGATGAAGGTGTAGGTGCGCGCGCTGCCGGCGCGGAAATGGGTCTGGTCGGCCTGCTCGCCACCGCGCTCGATCAGATAGGCCCGCATCTCCAGCCCCGTGAGGAAACCGAACAGACTCACCAGCAGCACGCGGAACCACAGCTGGGCGAGGAGCTCGGGGAGCAGGGCGGTCTCGGTGCTCGGCATGGGCTCTGCGGCTTGCAAGCGATCGGATGACCGACCACGACTATGGGTCCATCACGGGGCCTGATGCAAGTGCAGGCCGGACCGGGGCCGAACGGATGGGAGAAAACGACCACTGGAGGCGGTGGGAGGCGTTGGCCGCGGGTGGATGAGGCGTGGCGGTTCTCGGGCGCCCCGCTTCACCCGAGCCGGCACCGCGTTGGGCGGCGGGACGAAGGCCGCTGTGTTTGCGTTCGTCCCGTCGATCGACCGCGTGGTGCGGGCTGCCGCGCAGACGCACCAGC
Source organism: Gammaproteobacteria bacterium (assembly GCA_027030565.1). GTDB lineage: Bacteria > Pseudomonadota > Gammaproteobacteria > JAJDOJ01 > JAJDOJ01 > JALVEU01. The sequence goes on from JALVEU010000064.1 coordinate 4,611, forward strand.
GCGAGATTGGAGCCCGCAGGCCGAGGGATCCCGTTTGTCCGCAGTC
>JALVEU010000065.1 GCA_027030565.1 Gammaproteobacteria bacterium
TGCGTGGCAACGGTAGATAGGTATCAATTTCCTCAACAGAGGGGCGTATTTCTACGGTCTGCCCTTCGCCACACTCCTTTGGCAGCGGGTTATTGGCCGTATCGCGCACCACGTAGAAATACGGAGCGTAATGGCCTTCCACCCGAGTCTTGCTGTCGGGTTGGAACACAGTGGATTCACTGGTGCCGATCCAGGCAATCCGGTAACCCTTCTCGCAGTACTGCACAGCCGGAACATAGATCTTGAGACGTTCCGTACAGCCGGCCAAACGGGGGAACTTGGTACGGATCTCCAAATCGTCATAATGGTCATTGTCCACATAGCCTTTGAGCCAGTAGATCGCCCGAGCATCTATGTTTTTGAGGCCATGACTGTAGAAGGGCTCCACCTCCCCTTTGCCTACCAGCACTTTCCTCCATGCGGTGCTCACGCGGGCCTTGCTCCCCATGAGCGCGTTGGCGCCGTAGAGGTTGCCCTGCCGATCTGCAGTGACCGCGGTGTCTCGTGACAGACCGCGACCATTGGGCAATAGCACCGCCACATCGGTGGTAGCAAAACGCTCACCAGTTTCGCTATTGGAACACGAGTGCGGAAGATTGATGCTCAAGAATACCGTTTTTCCTTCTAGATATTCTCGTGGTTCATTGCCAAGCGCAAAAGCGTTCTCGGTCGCAACATTGACATGCGCCTGCACTCCAGTGGCAGCCACCGCACACGTGAGCAGCAATAAATGATTTATGTTCATTTATCCCTCCTGGGCGTGAAAGCGCACGAGCGGCGAGCCCGCTATGCCAATCTCATAAGAACGATATTCAGCCCCAAGACTATCCCAGCCATGGATGTCGACCATGACATCCTGGGACGCATCACTGCGGTCATGCTACTGGGAAAACCGTTGATCGCGTAATGCGACAGATTGTCGCATCTTGTTTCCACAATCGTGACCAGCCAGCGACGCTAGACGGGGCGCGCGTGCTCCAGCTGACCACTGAGGTGCTCGCGCGCGCCACGGTGCCGTACTGCTCCTCGACCGCGGCCGCCGCCTAGAGCACGCAGGCCCCACACTGGCATGCACCGACGTATCCTGGCAGTGCAAGCCGTCGAGGGATATCTAAACGAGCGCAGAACAGGCGATCGGCAGTTTCCGTCTACGCGCCTGCTCTGTTATTGCGCAGGGCGCCGTTCGGGGGCACACCAGACAGCAGAAACCCCGCCGCTTGCGGCGGGGCCTGCCTGGATCACGTTGAGTTGTAAGGTGAGTCCTTCAGATAGGCGTGACGTTGGTGGCGCTCAGCCCTTTGGGGCCCTCCTCCACGTCGAAGCTGACCCGCTGGCCCTCTTGCAAGGACCGGTATCCTTCACCGGCGATTCCAGAATAATGGACGAAAATATCCTCCTCCTTCTCGTCCGACAGGATGAAACCGTAGCCCTTGGCGTTGTTAAACCACTTGACTGTACCGATTGCCATACGCTCTACCTCTACCTCTTTCCAGACACGTTCTTTGTTATATGCAGCGGCACCCCACCACGAAGTCGTGCGGCCGCCAGACCCTGAGGGAAACGTTGATCTACTGGCCGCGGCGGCATATGGCGCTGCTCGGCGGCACCCGGATGCTCGCCGATTCTTCCAGCACGTCTCGCACCCGTGCCGTGCACCGCACCCGCCTCGATCATTCGATCGGCGTCTCCCGACCGAGGCCCTTGCGTCCCAACCCAGCGTTCCAGCTGCGGGACGGCCCGGGCACCGCACCCGCAACGCCCGCTGGAAATCCTGCACGGGCCCCATTCCAACGCCCACTACAGCCCGCTCCACGAGCCGCCGGTGGGCAATTCGGAGTATAGACCAGGCGATGACCGAGAGCGAGTGGAACTGCGGTGATTCTGCGGGCAATGCGCGAGATCCAGGCCGTATCGTGCGACAATGCGTCGTCGGGGGCCGATAAAATGGACCGTTCGTCCGCTCAGGAGCAGCTCACGGTGGTAGATGCGTCGGACCGCGCCATGGGCGTGGCACCCCGTACCCTCGTTCATCGTGCTGGAATGCCCCACCGCTCCGTGCACATTCTGGTCTTCGATCCCCGGGGGCGCCTGTTGCTGCAACGCCGTTCCCACGGCAAGGATGAAAATCCGGGACTGTGGGACAGCTCGGCGGCCGGCCACGTGGAGGCCGGCGAGACCTATGGCACATGCGCACGCCGCGAACTGGCGGAGGAGCTCGGAATCCGGCCGCGTCGGCCATTGGAACGGCTGTTCAAGATCCCGGCCAGCGCGGAAACGGGATGGGAGTTCTGCATGGTCTACCGGGTGGTCCATTGTGGCTCCATCCAACCCGACCCCGGGGAGATCATGCAGGTACAATGGCTTGCATGCAGCCGGGTCACCTCCTGGGTGTCCAGCCGGTCCACCGATCTGGCGCCATCATTTCGATTCATCTGGCGACGCTTCCTGACATTGGAGCACGCCCCGTGAGCGGAGCACTGCGATGCCGTTGAGCAATCCGATACACCGTTTCGTTCTCGCCCTGAGCCTTACGTTTCTGGCCATGGGCGGCTGCGCCACCAGCCCCACGGGTCGCTCACAGCTCATGCTGGTCTCCGAATCCCAGGCCATCGCGGCGTCCAAGACCGCCTATGTGGAAACGCTGCAGCCCTTCGCCAAGAAGGGGAAGCTGGACAACGACCCGGCCCTGAAGCGCCGCGTCGAACGAATCACCGCACGTCTGGTGGCACAGGCGGTGCGCATGCGCCCAGACACCCGCGACTGGGAGTGGAGCGTGGCGGTCATCGACGATCCCAAGACAGTCAATGCCTGGTGCATGGCCGGTGGCAAGATGGCCATCTATACCGGTCTGATTCAGCAACTCCATCCCACCGACGACGAGCTCGCCCAGGTCATGGCCCATGAGATCGCCCACGCGCTGGCCAAGCATCAGGCCGAGAAGATGTCCGTCTCCATGGCCTCCAAGTTGGGTGTCATGGCCGCAGGCATCGTCGGTGCTGCAGTCACGGACCGGCCCGGCATGGTGGTGGGCGGGGCCGCAGCCGCTGCACTGCTGGCCGTCGAGCTGCCCAACAGCCGGGCCGCCGAGGCCGAGGCCGACCGCATCGGCATCGAGCTGGCGGCCAAGGCCGGCTACGACCCCCGTGCGGCCGTGACCCTCTGGGAGAAGATGGGAGCGCTCTCGGGGAGCCGCCCGCCCCAGTTTCTGAGCACGCACCCTGCACCCAAGAACCGCAAGGCGGCGCTACAGGCCCTGGTGCCACAGATGATGCGCTATTACCGGGCCGCCAAGGACCCGCCCAGCCTCCCGCTCCACCCGCCAACCCTCGGCGGGTAGCGCTCTCCGCAAAGAAGAAAGCGGCTCGGGCCGGGACCCTTTCTCCATACACCCCCGCCGCGCCCTCGGCGTCCTCTTCGTGCAAAAATCCCACAGGGAGAACGCAGCGCACGCGGAGGGAAATTGCGGATGAGGGGGCCGGCGGCCTTGTCATCGGTCTTCTCTCGCGGTCGTCCCGTCGCTGCCGGGCAGACCTGCATGACGACACTGTGCCTGGAGGACACAGGCCGCGCAGCGCGGCTTGGGGCGGCAAGTGGTCTTGCCCTGCTGCACGATGAGCGCGTGGAGCTCGTTCAACCGCGGCACGTCGGGCCCCAGGGCCCGCTCCACCGCTCGGCGCAGCGGCTCGTAGCCGGTGGATTCCGGTATCCATCCCAGACGCGCAAACAGCCGCCGCGTGTAGGCGTCCACCACGAACACGGGGCGTTCGAAGGCATAGAGCAGGATATCGTCGGCCGTCTCGGGGCCGATCCCATGGACGTCCAGCAGCGCCGCACGCAACCGCTCCGTGGGCTGCGCCCGGAGGGCCTCGAAACCGCCCTGTGCCAGATACCACCGACAGAAGGCCTGCAGCCGCCGTGCCTTGACATTGAAATATCCGGCCGGGCGCAAATGCTCGGCCAGCGCCTGCGGAGACAGCCCGGCGATGGCCTCCGCATCCAGCGCGTCGGCCCGGCGCAGATTGGCGATGGCCCGCTCGACATTGGTCCACGCGGTGTTCTGGGTGAGCACCGCTCCCACCATGATCTCGAACGGCGTCTCCCCCGGCCACCAATGCTGCGGGCCCCAGTGCTCCAGCAGGCCCCGAAACAGCCAGTCCAACCGCTCTGCGGCCAGCTCCACCACGCGTTCCATTCGGCTACGCGTGGCGCATGGGCGGCGGGGGCACCGGCAGCCCGGCCGCCTCGTATAGGGCGGCGAGCTCTTCGGGGCCCAGCTCACGCCAGCGGCCGCGGCGCAGCCCGCGCCCCAGCTCCACTGGGCCATAACGCAGGCGGATGAGCCGGCTCACCTGTGCCCCCACCACCTCGAACAAGCGCCGGACCTCACGGTGACGGCCCTCACGCAGCACCACCCGATACCAGCGGTTCGCGCCGGAACCGCCACCCGGCTCGATGCGCTCGAAGCGCGCTGGTCCCTCGTCCAGTGGCACCCCGGCCAGGAGGCGTTCCACCGCCGCGTCGGACAACACCCCGAACACGCGCACCGCATACTCTCGCTCCAGCCCCCTGGAGGGATGCATGAGCGCGTGCGCCAATGCGCCGTCGGTGGTGAACAGCAGCAGACCTTCGGTGTTGAGGTCCAGCCGGCCCAC
>JALVEU010000066.1 GCA_027030565.1 Gammaproteobacteria bacterium
CGCCGTATCAGCGAGATCGCCGCAGTCGTCCATGAGGCCGGGGGACTGCTGTACTACGACGGGGCCAATCTCAACGCGATCCTGGGGCGGGTGCGCCCCGGTGACATGGGCTTCGATGTGATGCACATGAACCTGCACAAGACCTTCGCTACTCCGCACGGCGGAGGTGGACCGGGTTGCGGGGCGGTGGCGGTGAATGCGCGGCTGGCTCCGTTCGTGCCGGTGCCGGTGGTGGCGCAGGACGAGGAGGGGGGATACCGCCTGCTCACCGAGCGTGACATTCCCCAGACCATCGGACGGCTCACGGCCTTCTCCGGCAACGTGGGTGTGGCCCTGCGGGCCTGGGCCTATCTACGCATGGTCGGCGCCGAAGGGCTCACGCGCATTGCCGACCATGCCGTGCTCAACGCCAACTATCTGCTCAAGCGCCTAGAGGATGCCGGCTTCCAGGCCGCGTTCCCCCGTCGCCGGGCGACTCATGAGTTCATCATCACATTGCGTCGGGAGGCCAAGGAGCTGGGACTCACGGCCATGGATCTGGCCAAACGCCTGCTGGACTATGGCTTTCACGCGCCCACCACCTATTTCCCCCTGCTGGTGCCGGAGTGTCTGCTCATCGAGCCCACGGAGACCGAGTCCAAGGAGGAGCTGGACCGTTTCGTGGAGGCGATGGTGGCCATCTTGGAGGAGGCACGCACCGATCCCGCCAAGCCCAAGCACGCACCGTACAGCTTGTGTAACCGCCGTTTCGACGAGGTGCAGGCCGCGCGCCGACTGGACGTGGCCTGGAGCGGATGACACAGCGCAGGCCGCGGGTCTCAGACCTGGGCCGCATTGTACGCGCCGCGGGCCATTCCTGGCGGGGGTTGACACGGGCCGCGCGCTTTGAGGCCGCCTTCCGGCAGGAACTCGTGCTGGCGGCGGTGGGGGTTCCTCTGGGCTTGTGGCTGGGCGGTGACGGCGTGGACAAGGCGCTGCTGGCCGGGAGCCTGATCCTGGTACTGATCGTGGAGCTGCTCAATTCCGGTTTGGAGGCCGTGGTGGACCGCATCGGCGAGGAGCGGCATCCACTGTCCGGGGCAGCCAAGGATCTGGGCTCGGCTGCCGTATTCCTGGCGCTGCTGCTGACCGCCGGGGTGTGGGTGCTCGTGCTTTGGAGCTGAGTTGCGGCCCCTTGCACAAAAAAGGCGGCCCCGATCATCGGGGCCGCCCCTGGAGTCTCGTAATCGAGACTTACTTGGTCTGCGCCTGAGGGGCAGCCGGAGCCTGAGGAACCGGCGGAGCGTAAGGTGCATAAGGAGCACCATAGGGCCCGTAAGGAGCCGCATACGGCGCGTAATAGGGATAGGCCCACCACGGACCGTAGTAGTCGTACCAGTCGCCCCAACCAGAAGCGCGGCCGCGCATCGAGAAATCGAAGTCACCGAAGCCGTCGCCCCAGCCACGGCTCCAACCCGGGCCGTCGCCCCACCAGGCAGAAGCGGAACCAGCAGCGGCCAGGCCCAGCAGGCCGGCGATAGCAGCAACCTTGATCGTCTTCATATTTTAGGTCTCCAGAGATGAGATGTTGTGTTCAACTGTGCGTCAGTCCACATTCCCTCGCCGGGAATGTGAATACAGTATATTAGTAGATAGTAAATTTAGCAAATATCACGTTTGGGATAGCTCACAGGCCGGCGGCGTCGCGCAGCCAACGCTGCCAGATGTCGAAGATCCGCCCGCTCAGCGCGGCGCACACGGAGCGGGGGGCCCCAGAGCCGTCGAAGACCGGCGCACCGTCCAGCGTGGCACTGTGTCCCCCGGCCTCCTCGAGCAGTAGGGTGCCGGCGGCGTGATCCCAGATCTTCTGGGCGCCGTGTAGATAGACGTCGGCGCGGCCGGCAGCGATCCAGGCCCACTCCAGGGCACATACACCCAGGTTGCGCTGCGAGGCATAGGGGGCCTCCTCCACCAGGCGCCTGCGCAGCCCTCGTGGCAGGCGCTTGAGATCGACGATGGCGATGCGTGTGGTGCCTTCAGCGCCGCGTCGGGTGCCGTCGAGGCGGCGCCGGTTGACCCAGGTACCGTGGCCGCGATCGGCCCGGAAGAGTTCGTCTCGTACCGGGTCGTAGACAATGCCCATCTGCACACGACACTCCAGCACCAAGGCGAGCGACACGGCGAACAAGGGAAAGCCGGAGGCGTAGTTGGTGGTCCCGTCCAGAGGGTCCAAGCACCAATATGGCGAACCCGTGTCACACAACGCCTGGGCCCGAGGACCTTCCTCCATCTCTTCGGAGACGAAGGCGATCTGTGGCCATTCGGCGTTGAGGGCTGCGCCGAGGGTGTGCTCCATGGCCAGGTCCGCACTGGTGAGCAGGCTGCCGTCGGCCTTGCGTTTCTGGGTGCAGCGCCCGAAGCTGGGCAAGAGGATGCGGCGCGCGGTATCACGAACCAGGGGCGCTACCTGTTCGGAGCTGGGGAGCTTCACGAGGCGAGGTCGATCTCGATGATGCCGGCACGCACGCGTACCGGGTAGGTGCGCAGGGGCTCGGTGGCTGGCGGCTCCTGGGGTTCGCCGGTGCGCACGCTGAACCGGCTCCCATGCAATGTGCAGCTGATCAGCTCTCCCTTGAGGCAGCCCAGGGAGAGGGAGGCATCCTCGTGGGTGCACAGATCGTCCACTGCATAGATGGTTCCGCCCACGTTGGCCAGCAGCACGGCGCGGTCGGCCACCACAACACGCAGCGTCTTCCCTGGCGGGATCTGCTCCAACCGGGCAACGGTCTCGAAGGCCACGGGCTCTCAGTACCGAAGCAGGATCTCGAAAAGACGCGGTGCGGGGCGTCCGCGCGCCTTGCGCCCGTAGTAGGCCGTGACCAACACGAGCGTACCGAAGAAGATGAGCAGTCCCGCCACGAGGACGGAGAGCAGGGGTGGATATACCGCGATCAGGATTCCCGTGACGATGAGTACCAGGCCGGTGAACATGAGTATTGCTGACTCCCCAATGAGGTGGAAAACACAGGACGAGGAAGTATGCCACAGGAGAAGGGCTCGGCCTGAAGCCATGCCAGCGACCGAGGCCCGGAGATTCCCTCACGAGCCGAGGAGGAGCTCTTCGATGGCTTCGCGACGGGCCATGGCGTCCTGGTAGCCCAGCTCGAGCAGCTCGCGGCAATACGGGCCCTCGAACAGGAGATAGCTGAGCAATGGAAGTGAGCCTCGCGTCATGGCACCCACTGCCCGCAACAATGTCCGCAACGGACGGGGGATGCGGTGCAGGTGGGGAGGTACGAACTCGAGCAAGTCGTGGCTCGGCGACAGCATCAGGAACTCGATGGGCCGCAGCGCAGTGTCTTGGTATTCCACGCGTGACTCGCCGGTCTCGCTGAGGGTGTGGTTGATGCGGTTGAGCCGTTCCAGATCCGCGTCCAGACTATCGAGAAACAGGGTGTCGAACACGTAGCCGGCGATCTGGCCTGGCGTGGGATAGGCGGGGGCCTCGCGTGGCCGGCAGTCGGTGGAAGCGTCGCTCGCCCGCACCCCCACGATGAGCAGCCGGTCGGCGCCCAGGTGCAGGGCCGGGCTGAGCGGTGCCGTCTCGCGCATGGAGCCGTCGCCGAAGTACTCGTCGCCCACGCACGTGGCGGGGAAGACCATGGGAATGGCAGAGGAGGCCATCAGGTGGTCGATACCGATCTCGGCCGGTATCCCGCAGCGCCGGGCCCGCTGCCATGGGACCAGTCCCTCGACACCCTGGAAGAAGGTCACCGAACAACCGCTGGAATAGCCCGAAGCGGTCACGGCCAGCGCCCGCAGACAGCCGGCGTCGATGCACTGCTGGATGCGCGCGAAGCGCAGGTGGCTCTCCATCATCTGTCGTAGCGGCGTGTTGTCGAGGATCGACAGGGGACCGGTCTCCCCCATGCGCCCGGTGAACATCGCCGCCACCCAGCGCCAAGAGTTGCGCACCGCGGTGCGTGTGTCGGCCCGGAACACCTTTTCGATGCGAAAGTTCTCCCATGTTCCACAGATGCGCTGCACGCCTTCCCGAAATTGCAAGGCACTGGAGGCGAGCAGGGTTGCATTGATGGCACCGGAAGAGGTCCCCGTGATGACGGGAAAGGGATTCTTCGCGTCTTCGGGGAGGATCTCCGCGACCGCCTTGAGCACGCCTGCCTGATAGGCGTTGCGGGCCCCACCGCCCGGCAGTACGAGCCCGACGATGGGATGTGACTTGCGCCTTTTGCGGGAGAACCAGTACATGACGTCCCCGGATCGGTCCGGGCGGATCCGGCTCCGACAGCCGTCGTCGTTATAATACCGTCGCGTCCCGGGATCCCCGCCCTTGGCCACGTGGCGGTCAACCGACCGTGCCGTCTGCGTCGGAGCGGCTGACACCCAGGACGCATGGCGTCCCTTCTTTTATGGCCGTCGGGCTGCGGCTGCGCAGAGAGGTGCCTCACAGATGTCCGAATATGGTATCCGTATCACGCTACCCCCGGACGATCCGATGCGGGCGCGGCACCTGTTGGGCGAGGACTGGGAGGTCTACCGCTGGTTTTCCTCCCGGGAGGCACGGGATCGTGCCTACGAGGAGATGCTGCGCCAGCCGGGGTACTATCGCGTCGGTGACCGCCCGAGCCTCGTGA
>JALVEU010000067.1 GCA_027030565.1 Gammaproteobacteria bacterium
CGGCCCGCCCTTGTGCCTGCCGTTCCAGGGCGAGGATGCGGTGTACGAACACGTCCTCCATGCTCGGCGCCCGCGTGCGCAGCTCGATCAGCCGGATGCCGGCCTCGTGCAGCACGCGTTCGATGTCGCCTCGGGCGTGCTCGGGATCGCGCGTGAACAGATGGATGCGGGTCCCGTACAGGGCCACACCCGCAAAGCCGGCACGGTCCAGGATGGGCAGGGCCTGCAGCGGCCGGTCGCAACGCAGTTCCACGAGTGTGCCGGCCTCCTGCTGCAGCTCCGCCTTCAGCGCCTGGGGACTGGCATCGGCGACGATCCTGCCCGCATACATCAGCGCCAGGTGGTCGCAGTGCTCCGCCTCGCTCATGTAGTGGGTGGTGACCAGCACGGTGACCCCCTGCTCACGCGACAGGTGGAGCAGGATCTCCCAGAAGCGCCTGCGACCCAGCGGGTCAACTCCGGAGGTGGGCTCGTCCAGGAACAGCACCCGGGGCTCGTGGACCAGGGCGCAGGCCAGGGCCAGCCGCTGCCGCACCCCCATGGGCAGGGCGCCAGCGATCTGCCCCTCGTTGCCCTCCAGCCCGGTCATGCGGATCACCTCGGGCAGGCGCGCCCGGCTGCGCCGGCGGTTCAGGCCGTAGATACCGGCATAGAGCCGCAGGTTCTCGATCACGCTCAGGTCCCGATACAGCGAAAACGCCTGGGACATGTAGCCGATCCGCTCCTTGATCGCCTGGCCCGCCCGACGCATGTCCGCACCCGCCACGCGCCCCTGGCCAGCCGTGGGCGGCAGGATACCGCACAGCATCTTGATCACCGTGGTCTTCCCTGCCCCGTTGGCGCCGAGCAACCCGAAGATCTCGCCGCGCCGTACGCGGAAGCTGACGTGGTCCACGGCGCGGAAATGGCCGAAGTCGCGCACCAGCCCCCGTGCCTCGATGGTGATCTCGTCGTCACCCGCGCGCCGGGGTCCGGCGGCCGCGGGCACCCAGGCCGACCCACCGGGCCGTTGGTGCTGCGCCTGCGCCCCTGGCTGCAACAGCGCGATGAACGCCGTCTCCAGATCGGGCTCGTCGGTATCGAGGGCCTGCAGCGTGAGTCCCTGCAGCCGCTCGCGCACCGCCTGGGTCGCGGCCTCGGGCCCGAACTCGGGGACGAACACCCGGATCCGCGTACCCAAGGTCTCCACCTGCGGGAAGGCCGCGCGCAGACGCGCGAAGGCCTCCATCTGCGGGCGTGCCTCCACCTCCACCAGGGTGCCCGGCACCCGGGCGAGGATCGCCTCGGGGGTGCCGCTGGCCAGCACTCGGCCCTCGTGCATCACGGAGAGCGCGTGGAAGCGCGAGGCCTCGTCCATGTACGCGGTGGAGATGAGGGCGGTCATGGGCTTTTGGTGCATCAGCTCGGCCAGGATGGCCCAGAAGTCACGGCGCGAGACCGGATCCACGCCCGTGGTGGGCTCGTCCAGCAGGATCAGCTCGGGCTCGTGGATCAGCGTACAGACCAGACCCAGCTTCTGCTTCATGCCGCCGGAGAGGTGCTTCATGGCGCGGTTGCGGAACCGGTCCAGGCGCGTCATGCCGAGCAACCGGTCCTTGCGCCGGTGCAGCTCGCCGGGCGGCACCTCGCGCAGACGCGCGAAGAAGTCCACGTTCTCCTCCACCGAGAGGTCGGGATACAGATTCAGCCCCAGCCCCTGGGGCATGAAGCCCAGACGGGCCTTGATCGACTCGGCGGCCCGCTCCGAGTCCAGCGCCGTGCCGAAGACCTCCACGCGCCCACCCTCGTAGGTGAGCACGCCCGCCACCGCCTTGAGCAGGCTGCTCTTGCCGGCGCCGTCGGGACCGATCAGCCCGTAGACCTCGCCCCGAGGTACGTCCAGATCCACCCCGTGCACCGCCTCCAGCCGGCCGTAGCGCTTGCGAAAACCACGCAGCCGGACGGCGACCTCCGGCCCGGCTGCGCTCACCACCGGGGCTTCATCCACGGCACGTCGTCACGCCAGCGGATCACGGCATCGGCCGGGATGCCGGGGGTCAGCACGTGCCCGGGGTTCTCGTCGAAGTAGAGCTTCACCGCGTAGACGAGCTTCACGCGTTCGTCGGGCGTCTGCACTTCCTTGGGTGTGAACTCGGCGCGCGAGGCGATGTAACGCACCCGGGCCGTGAAATGGCGCTCGGGCAAGGCATCCACGTACACCCGAGCGGGCAGCCCGAGACGCACACGGCCGATGTCACGTTCGGGCACGTAGACCTTGAGATACAGCTGGTCCAGGTCCACCAGCTCGTACAGGGGTGCCCCCGGCGCCAGGACCTCGCCGAGATTGGCGATGCGGGTGACCACGACGCCTGCGGCCGGCGCGCGGATGGTCATGTCCTCCCACAGGGCCTGAACCTCGGCCAACTTGGCCTGCGCTGCCTCGGCCTCTTTCTCCGCCGCCTCGGCGTTGTCGCGGGCCATGCGCCACGCGGTCTCGGCCGCCTCGGCATCGCGTTTGGGCGCTGTGCCCTCGGCGGCCAGCCTGCGCAGGCGCAGCATGTCCCGGTGCGCCTGCTCGGCCTCGGCGCGCGCGGCGGCCACTTTCTCCCGGGCCGCCTCGGCCGCCTTGCGCGCCGCCTCCAAGCGCGCGCGCAGCTCCTTGTCGTCCAACCGTGCCATGACCGTGCCGGCCTCCACCTCGTCCCCTTCGCGCGCATGCAGCTCGACCACCCGTCCCGCCAGCTTGGTGGCCACGGTGATCCGATCGCCCTCGATGCGCCCGTTGGCGAGGAGGAGCCCCTCTGGCAGACGTTGGCGGTCCTGCTGGATGCGCCAGTACACGGCCCCCCCTACGCCGGCGGCCACGATCAACAAGAGGAGCACGGAGACAGCGCGGCGAAACTTCATCTGGGGCAACCCACGGCGGGCGGAGTGCGCCCCAGTATCGGCGCTGGCGGCGCCGGGTGCAATGCCCGACCCGTCCCGGTGCGTGCCGCCCGCGCTGGTATGCTGGTGGCCTCCATGAACCCTCCGCGCACACTCCTGGTTCGCAATGCCCATACCCTGGTCACCATGGACGACCAGCGCCGGGAGCTGCGCGATGCGGGCCTGCTCGCCCGCGACGGGGTCATCGAGGCCGTGGGACCCAGCGCCGAGCTCCCGGCCACGGCCGACGAAGTGCTGGACCTGCAGGGCAAGTTCCTGGTCCTCCCGGGCCTGGTGAATGCCCATCACCACTTCTTCCAGGTCTTCACCCGCACCGTCGCGCCCGACAGTACGCTGTTCCCCTGGCTGCGCACGCTGTACCCCATCTGGTCACGCCTGCGCCCCGAGCACATCGACCTGAGCACGCGGCTGTGCGCCGCCGAGCTCCTGCTGAGCGGCTGCACCACCACCAGCGATCACCTCTACTTGCTGCCCAACGGCTGCCGCATCGACGACGAGATCGCGGCCATGCAGGAGATGGGCATGCGCTTCACGGCGGTGCGCGGCAGCATGAGCATCGGTGAGAGCGCCGGCGGCCTGCCGCCGGACGCGCTGGTGGAGGACGAAGACGCGATCTTGGCCGACTGCCAGCGCCTCATCGAGACCTGGCACGAGCCGGCGCCCCACGCCATGCTGCGCATCGCCCTGGGTCCCTGCGCCCCGTTCACGGTGTCCGAGGCGCTGATGCGCGAGACCGCCGCGCTGGCCCGCGCCTACCCCGAGGTGCGCCTGCACACGCACCTGGCCGAGAACGACGAGGACCTCGCCTACATGGCGCGCCAGTACGGCAGCCGGCCCGGCCCTTGGGCCGAACGCCTCGGCTGGGTGGGCGAGGACGTGTGGCATGCCCACTGCGTGAAGCTGAATGCCGCCGAGATCGGCCTGTTCGCCCGCACCGGGACCGGTGTGGCCCACTGTCCGTGCAGCAACATGCGCCTGGCCAGCGGGGCCGCCCCGATACGCGCCCTGCGCGATGCCGGTGTCGCCGTGGGCCTCGGCGTGGACGGCCCCGCCTCCAACGACGCCTGCAACCTGCTCCACGAGGCCCGCCAGGCCCTGCTGCTCGCCCGCCTGCGCGAGGGTAGCGTCGCCGGCATGCGGGCCCGCGAGGCCCTGGAGATCGCCACCCGGGGCGGCGCCGCGGTGCTCGGACGCGACGACATCGGCGTACTGGCCCCGGGCAAGTGCGCCGACTTCGTCGCCATCGACCTGGAGCGGCCGGTGCTGGCCGGCGCCGCCGACCCGGTGGCCGCCGTCGTCCTCTGCCAGGTGAATTACGTGGACTACGTCTGCGTCCACGGCCGCATGCTGGTGGAGGGCGGCCGGCTCACCCATGCCGATCATGCGGCCCTCGCCGCCCGCGGCCGCGCCGTGACCCGCGATCTCCTGTCCTGAGCCCAGCACGACCGCCGGTCAGGCTGTGCTCTGCCCAACCATGCGACCCGGTGGGCCGGACCGAGGAGGGTAAGGGAGGTCCCGAGCGCGCTGGCTGAGGTATGCTCGCGGAAATGCCAACCCGACCAAGCCGCGTGCACCACCGCAGCCTCATCGTCGTCGCCCTGCTCCTGGCCGCGTTCGCCGGCTGGGTCTATTGGATCACGCGGCCCGAGCCGGTGCCCGTGACCGTGGCCGCCGTCGAGCTCGGGACGGT
>JALVEU010000068.1 GCA_027030565.1 Gammaproteobacteria bacterium
GTCTCCGACGGCGACCAGCGGGCCCGCTATTACGCGGACAAACGCGCCAGCTATCCCCAGGACTGCGAACGCGAGCCGGACAAGGAATACGTGTTCCGCGTCTGAGGCGGTGGATCCGGTTCGCGCCGTCTTCCTGGACACGGCCACCATCGATCCGGGGGACGTCGACTGGACGCCCCTGCACCGGCTGCCGCTGGCGTGGCGGTTCCACGCCACCACTCCACCCGAGGCGGTGCCCGGCCGTATCCGCGACGTCCAGGTCGTGGTCACCAACAAGGTGCGTCTGGACCGGGCGGTCCTGGAGCGCGCTCCGGAACTGCGACTCGTCCAGGTGGCCGCCACGGGTACCGACAACGTGGACCTGGAAGCCGCCCGCGCACTGGGCATCGCCGTGCGCAATGTGACTGGCTATGCCACCGCCTCGATAGTCCAGCACGTCTTTGCCCTGATGCTCGCCCTGACCGTCCGTCTACAGGAACACAGTGACGCCGTGGCCTCGGGGCGCTGGTCTGCCGCTTCGACCTTCTCCCTGTTGGAGTTCCCGTTCCAGGAGCTGGCCGGGCGGCGCCTGGGTGTGGTGGGCTACGGGACGCTGGGCCGCGCCGTGGCACGTGCCGCCCGCTGCTTCGGGATGGAGGTGCTGGTGGCCGAACGTCGCGGTCACGCGCCCCGGGCCGGACGCCTGCCTTTCGACACCGTACTGGGCCAGTGCGAGGTGCTGACCTTGCACTGCCCGCTCACCCCCCAGACGCACCACCTCATCGGGAGCGCCGAGCTCGGCCGGATGCGCCGCGACGCACTGCTCATCAACACGGCACGTGGCGCGGTGGTGGACAACCGGGCACTGGCCCGGGCCTTGCAGACCGGCCGCATCGCCGGCGCGGGCGTCGACGTCCTGGAGCAGGAGCCGCCGCCACCTGACCATCCGCTGCTGCGTCTCGGCCATCCCCGCCTGATCCTCACCCCCCATGTCGCCTGGGCCAGCCGGGCGTCTCGCCAGCGCCTGGTGGAACGGATGGCCGCTTCCATCAGTAAATTTCTGACAAACCCAAAATGATTTCGATCAATAATCCGTTGGATTCTGCAAGAGTTTGAGGCAGACTCCGGGTCGTCCCCCACGGGACCACGCACGTCCAAGCGGAGGATCGGCCCATGAAGAATCATGAAAAGTGGCTCCATGTGGCAGCCGTCCTAGCGGCGGCCTATGCGACGACGGCCTGCGCGAGCCCGGAGGCCAAGCAGACCCAGGCCCCGGCGCATCGCTCGGTGGACGCCCCAGGTGAAGTGATCGGGCGCACCTGTGCCGGCTGCCATGCCTTGAGCAAAAAGAACTACAAGGGCTTTGTGCCCGTCATCGCAGGGATGGACAAAGAAAAGATCGTTCAGAAGATGCGGGCCTTCAAGGCCGGGACCGCCAAAGACGTCACGATCATGGATCGGATCGCCAAGGGCTATTCGGATGCCGAGATCGATGCGGTGGCGGCCTACTACGCAAAGATGAAGCACTGATTCCGGGAGGAGGGACCACATGACGACCAACATCTCCAGACGCGATTTCATTCGCGGTGCCGGAGCGGGGTTTGCGCTCGGCCCCCTGCTGTTCGGCGTCTCCCGAGCCCGGGCCGGTGGAGGAGACGTGGTGGTGATCGGCGGTGGTTTCGGCGGTGCTACTGCCGCCAAGTACATCCGCCTCATCGATCCTTCCATCCAGGTGACCCTGATCGAGCCCGCCAAGACCTACGTGACCTGCCCAGGCTCCAACTGGGTCCTCGGGGGCCTGCGCAAGATCGACCAGATCACCATGACCTACGACGGACTCGAGAGGCACGGTGTGAAGGTGGTCCACGACATGGTGACCCATGTCGACCCGGACAAGCGCAGCGTCAAGCTCAAGTCTGGCGGTACACTGAGCTACGATCGGCTGGTCGTCTCCCCGGGCATCGACTTCAAATGGGGCAAGGGTTACACGGCGGCCGTGAGCCACGAGATCCCGCACGCCTGGAAGGCCGGAGCGCAGACCACCCTGCTGCGCAAGCAGCTCGAGGCCATGCCCGACGGGGGCACCTTCATCATCGTGCCGCCCAACAATCCGTTCCGCTGCCCCCCAGGTCCAGCCGAACGCATCTCCATGGTGGCACACTATTTCAAGAAGCATAAGCCCAAGTCGAAGATCATCGCCCTGGATCCCAAGGGGAAGTTCTCCAAGCAAGGACTGTTCATCGAGGGCTGGAAAAAGCTCTATGGCTACGGCACGGACGCCAGCATGATCGATTACCACCAGAACGTGGAGATCGAGGAGATCGACCCCAAGACCAAGACCGTTGTCACGGGAGTAGACGAATACAAGGCCGATGTCCTGAACTTCATCCCCGATCAGAAGGCTGGTGCCATCGCCCACGCCACGGGCCTGACCGGGGACGGCGACTGGTGTCCCATCGACGGGCGGACTTTCGAGTCCACCCTGATCAAGGGCATCCATGTGATCGGCGACGCCTCCATCGCCAAGCCGCTGCCCAAGTCGGGTTACGCGGCCAATTCGGAGGCCAAGGTCTGTGCCGCGGCCATCGCGGCGCTCCTTCAGGACCGCCCGGTGCCGGAACCCTCCTGGGTCAACACCTGCTACTCGCTGGTGGCACCCGACTATGGGATTTCGGTGGCCATGGTCTACGAGATCGACCACGCCACGGGAAAGATCTCCAAGGTCCAGGGCGCAGGTGGCCTCAGCCCTGCGGACGCGCCGCCCAAGTTCCGTCGCAACGAGGCCTTGTACGCCCAAAGCTGGTGGATGACGATCACCGCCGACACCTGGGGCTGAGCGCGCCTCGTCGGCCCGCAGACCGCGAAAGGAGTCCGGCATCGCGCCGGGCTCTTTTTTCGCGCCTGGGAGGAGCGTCGGCCCTCAGCCCAGACAGCGCCCCGCGTGGCAAAGCAGTTCATAGGGAATGGTGCCCGCTCTCGCGGCCACCTCTTCCACGCGGGGATCCTGACCCCAGAGCACGGCTTCGTCTCCCACGCGGGGGTGCGGCACGCCTCGCAAGTCCACAGAGAGCATATCCATGGAGACCCGGCCCACCAGCCGAGCACGGTGCCCGCCGATGAGGACGGGGCTGCCCGAGGGCGCGTGCCGCGGATAGCCGTCCGCGTAACCCGCCGCCACCACGGCCACGTCCATGTCTGTGGGGCAGGTCCAGGTGGCGCCATAGCCGATGCTGTCGCCGGCGTGCAACCGGCGCACGGCGACGATGGGCGCCGCAAACCGCATGGCGGGCCGCCAGGCCGCCTGCCCCTGCGGAGCCGCGTCGGCCAGCGGCCAGGCACCATAGAGCAGCAGCCCTGGACGCACCCACCCGCTGCGAGTGCGGGGATGGGCCAGCAGCGCTGCCGAGTTGGCGATGCTGGTCTGCGCGCCGAGATCCCGGCTGAGCGCCTCGAAGCGCCGCAGCTGCGCCTCCGTGAACGCGTTGCGGTGTGGATCGTCGGCACAGGCCAGATGGGTCATGAGTACCGGAGGCCACCGGCAGTTGGGGCTGGCGCCGAGCCTGGACCATGCCTCGCGGAACTCCCCGGCGTCCAGACCCAGCCGGTGCATACCAGTGTCGATCTTGAGCCAGACCCCGACCGGCGCTGGCAGCGCGCACGCCGTCAATCGCTCCACCTGCCAGAGCTGGTGAACGACGGTCCACAGCTCCAGGCGAGACAGCACGCCGAGCTCTTCGTCGCTGCGGAAACCGCCCAGCACCAGGATCGGTTGCGCGAGCCCGGCCTCGCGAAGCTGCACTGCTTCGGCCACATTGGCCACGCCGAAACCCTCGGCCGCCTCCAGGGCACGCGCCACGGATACGGCACCATGACCATAGGCGTTGGCCTTGACCACCGCCAGGACGCGCGCTCGGGGTGCCAGGGCACGGATACGGGCGAGATTGGCCCGCAGCGCGGCGGGATCCACGGACACGCGTGCCAGACGCGTCATTCCGTATACATTTCAGGGGCGTAGTTCTCGAAGCTCGTGTACTGCCCCAGAAAGGTGAGCTTCACGGTTCCCACCGGACCGTTGCGCTGCTTGCCGATGATGATCTCCGCGATGCCTTTTTCCGCCGTGTCCTCGTTGTAGACCTCGTCCCGATAGATGAACACGATCAGGTCCGCATCCTGTTCGATGGCGCCTGACTCGCGCAGGTCGGACATGATCGGGCGCTTGTTGGGCCGGTTCTCCAGGCTGCGGTTGAGCTGGGAAAGGGCGATGATGGGACAGCTGAGCTCTTTGGCCAGAGACTTGAGCGAGCGGGAGATCTCCGAGATCTCCGTGGCCCGATTCTCCGAAGTCCCCGAGACCTGCATGAGCTGCAGATAGTCGATCACGATGAGCTGCAGGTCGTGTTCGCGCTTCAAGCGTCGGGCGCGGGCGCGGATCTCGGTGGGGGTCAGGCCGGCGGTGTCATCGATGAACACCGGGACCTCGCTCAGCATGGAGACGGCGCTGGACAGGCGCGGCCAGTCTTCCTCCTGCAGGCGTCCGCTGCGCAGCCGCTGTTGGTCGATCCGCCCCAGGGACGAGAGCAGGCGCATGGTGAGTTGTTCTCCCGGCATTTCCATGGAGAAGATGGCCACGGCCGCACCCTTCTTCAGCGCGGCATACTGGGCGACGTTGAGAGCGAAGCTGGTCTTGCCCATGGAGGGACGGCCGGCCACGATGATCAGATCGCCGGCTTGGAGCCCTGAGGTCATCAGGTCGAATTCGGTATAGCCCGTAGGCAACCCCGTGATGGGCTCGTCCTTTTCGAACAGCTCGTCGATGCGCTCGACGGTGCTGGCGAGGAGCTGCTTGATGTTGCGGAAACCCTGCCGCCCCCGGCTGCCCTGCTCGGCGATACGGAACACCTTCTGCTCGGCCTCGTCGAGCAGGGTCTTGGTGTCCCGACCCTCGGGATTGAACGCGCTGTCGGCGATCTCGGTGCCCACGCTGATGAGCTGCCGCAACACCGACTTCTCACGAACGATGTCCGCATAGGCACGGATGTTGGCCGCGCTGGGGGTATTGCGGGCGAGCTCTGCCACGTAGGGCACGATGCTCGCGTCGTCGAACTCGCCGTGCGCCTTGAGCCAGTGTGTGACCGTGACCAGGTCGACCGGCTGGTCGCGGTTGGCCAGGTCGGCGATGGCCCGGAAGATCACCCGGTGATCGTGTCGGTAGAAATCCTCTTCACTTAGCCGGTCAGCGATGGCGTCCCAGGCGGCGTTGTCGAGCAGCAGGCCACCGAGGACCGACTGCTCCGCCTCCAGGGCATGGGGCGGGACCTTGAGCGATTCGGAATTGGTCGGCCGCTGACGCGGCCGGGTCGTCGACTGTGCCATGGATCCCAGGCTCCCGATGAACGGCAGGGGCGCCGTGGCAAAGGCGCCGTCCGATCCTACTCCGGACGAGGGAGGCGAACCACCCCGCTCCACACACCCGAGGCTTCGCCTATTCGGCGATGACGATGACCTTGATGCGGGCGTTGACGTCGGTGTGGAGGTGAATGGTGATCTCGGTCTCGCCCACCTCGTGGATCGGCCCCTCGGGCATGCGCACTTGGCGTTTGGCCACCTCCACCCCGGTGGCCTCGGTGAGCGCCTGGGCGATGTCCGCCGGACCCACGGATCCGAACAGACGCCCCTCGGTACCCGCCTTGGCGGGGATCGTGATCTCCTGCCCCTCGATTCGCTCGCGCCTGGCCTCGGCCTGCGCCTTGGCCTCGGCGGCCGCCTTCTCCAGCTCCGCTCGACGCGCCTCCAGCTCACGGATGTTCTCGGCCGTAGCGTACTTGGCCTTACCCTGTGGTATCAGATAGTTGCGTGCGAAACCCGGCTTGACGTTCACCACGTCACCGAGGTCGCCCAGGTTTTCGATCTTTTCCAGGAGTATGACTTCCATCGTCGTCACCTTTCGTCTCTTCGTCTCAAGCCGTGTCGCTGCGTCCGGCGGCTCGCCTGCGCAGATCGAACAGTCCGTCTACCACGCCCAACCCCATCACCACCGGGAGCGCCTGAGGCAGCACCAAGATCAGCACCGCATAGAACCCCACGAGCCAGGCCGAGGCATGCGCCGAGCGGTGGGCCAGCCAGTGGACGAAGGCGATGCCCTCGAATGCAAATGCCACCAACAGAATCAGGGCCGTCTCGAAGAGCAGGGGTTGATGCCAGAGACTCGCCGCACCCACCGCCACCACGGCAGCCAGGGCCGGCACGCGTCCCAGGCGGAGGGCACGAAACTCCCGCCCGAAACCACCCGGGTTGGACAACGCGCCCTGCCAGGCACGGCCGATGAACACCGCCAGCATCGTCGAGGTCAACACGGAGGACGCCAGGATGCCGGTGGCCAGTCGGGACAGCGCGTCCAGCACCTTGGCGAGCTCGGCATCCGAAACACCCAGATCCGCCAGGGGCGCCGACAACAGCGGCTCGAGCCAACCACGCCAGAGGCCGGCGGGATCGGGAACCAGCACATGCACCAGTACCACACCCGTCACCGCGAGCAGGATCGCAAACCCCAACGCCACCGCCAGCGAACGCATGGCCCGGAGTACTGCCGCCGTGAGCCAAACGGGCACCCAGTCGACCAAGGCCAGAGCGAGGCCAAACCATGGGTTTCCGGTCAGCAGCATCCCTGCCAGCACAATCACCGCCGTAGCCCCGGCCAGCACCTGACCGCCCCTGTGAAGCCCCAGTGCGAGCGTCACCAGCGCGAGCGCGGCGGCGCTGATCAGCATCAGCGGGGGCAGCAGCAGCGCCGCCACCGCCAGGCCCGCCACGGCCCCGATGGCCTGTAGCGGGCCACGGAGGATCCATTGCGCCAGTGCGCGCACGCCAGAGTGTGGGCCGGGCGGCACCCTGCCGGAAAGACGCCGGACCAGGACGCTCAGTGGCGGTCGGTATACGGCAGCAAGGCCAGATAGCGCGCCCGCTTGATGGCGGTAGCCAACTGCCGCTGGTACTTGGCGCTCGTCCCGGTGATACGGCTGGGGACGATCTTGTAGGTCTCCGAGATGTACGCCTTGAGGAGATCGAGATCCTTGTAATCGATCTCCTTGATCCCTTCGGCCGTAAACCGGCAATAACGGCGCCTGCGAAAAAAACGTGACATGGGCTTGCTCCTCGTTCCGTTGCAGCCTCACCCGCGCGCCGCGGCCGCCTCGCCGCCGCGCGGCCGTTCCGCCGACTTCTCCGCGCGGGCCTTGGCCATGGGCGAAGGTTCGGTGATGGCCTTTTCGCGCCGGATGACCAAGTCACGCAGCACTGCGTCGTTGAAGCGGAAGGCGGCCTTGAGTTCATCGAGCACGTCGTTGCTGCACTCGATGTTCATCAACACGTAGTGCGCCTTGTGCACCTTGGCGATGGGATAGGCCAGCTGCCGCCGCCCCCAGTCCTCCAGACGATGGATCCTGCCGCCACCACCCTCGATCATGCCGCGGTAGCGCTCGATCATCGCCGGAACCTGTTCACTCTGGTCCGGGTGAACGAGGAAGACGATCTCGTAGTGCCTCATATGGAGCTCCTCACGGGTTGCAGCCTCCCGCGGTTTTGCGGTGAGGCAAGGAGTGCACGATTCCGGGCCCCGTGGCCGCGCAGCGCGCATCGCCCAAAGGGCAGACGGCGACTGCCCGGATCCACGGATTCGGAAAACGCGCGATTCTACGCCCTCCCCGGGCGGCGCGCAACGCGGCGTGTGCGGGCAGACCGAAAACGTGCGCGCCGGAGCGGGTGGCGGTATAGTAGGCAGCGGAGCCTGCCGGTCTCGACGGCGGCGCTGCCCAGGATCGCGGGCGCGTTCCCTGCGTACCCGCAACAAGTCGATTGAGTTCTCTCGAGCACAGGACCCGTCCGCTCACGTCTCCCGGCCAGCCCCAGCGACACCGTCGGTATCTCCCGCGTCCGTGCCGGGCGCGCTCCCCCTCCATTCCATCCAGGAGCCTATTGCATGCAAGTCAGTGATCAGAAAGTCGTCACGCTCAACTACGTTCTCAAGGACGACGAAGGCAACACCATGGACGCATCGCAGGACGGGACCTTCTCCTACCTGCACGGTGCACAGAACATCATTCCGGGGCTGGAAAACGCCCTGACCGGCAAACAGCCCGGGGATACGTTTTCTGTGGCGATCCCGGCCGCCGAGGCCTACGGAGAGCGTGATCCCGGGCGGATTCAGGCCGTGCCCCGGGAGATGTTCCCGGCGGACATTGACATCCAGCCGGGCATGCAGTTCCAGGCCCAGGGCCCGGAGGGACAGACCATGATGGTGACCGTGGCCGAGGTGCGAGAGGACGTGGTGGTGGTCGATGGAAACCACCCCCTCGCCGGTGTGGCCCTCAACTTCGAGGTGGAGGTCGTCGACGTGCGCGATGCCACCGCCGAGGAGCTCGCGCACGGCCACGTTCACGGCTGAAGTCTGCCCTCGCCGCTGCGGTCTGGGGCTGTTCCCCGCAGGTCTCGGGACTCGGGTCCCGAGACCTGCGGGGCTCGGTATTCGAACACCTCGCGCCCGTGGGGATCGAGGTGCAACGTGATGCCCTTGGCGGGATACTCAAGCCGCACGCGCCCATCGTCCAGCTCGTACCGCCCCCCCGGAGGGCCGAAACGGGTCACCAGATAAGCCTCGTCCAGACCGCTGTAGGCGGGACTATAGGTGAGCGCCTGTATGGGCTGGCGTGCCAGCTCCGGCCAACTTGCCCGGGGCACGGCATACTTGATTGCCCCCGACGGCTGGGGCTCCCCTCGGTCGTGTGGGACCGCCAACGCCGCGGGCAATCGCAGCACGGTGATGATCCGCGCCTCCAGTCCGCCGAGATTTCGTTTGCCGAAATAGGCCTCCAGCGAGCGCTGACCGTGTGCGGACACGAACAGTGCCACGGCCTCGGGCTCGCCAAACCGGGCCACGGCGTCGGCAAAGGTCGCCCGACCCAGCACCAGCCCGAACACCCGATGGCTGCCATCCGGGAGCACCTCCACTTGCCAGGGCAGATCGGTGATCTCCCGGCGCGCACCTTCCCTGGGCGACAGATACAGGATCAGGGCTGCGAAGAACACCGTGCCCAGTCCGAGATAGAGTATTGCCTTGGAACGGGAAACCATGGCGGCTCACGGCCCGGTGCAGACCGCGTATGTCCGAGGCGGGATCGGCGGTCGCCGGGACCTTTCTTGATCAAGGCTGCACATGGCTCGATGTAACGGTAACAGTATTGGAATGTGCCCCTTCGAGTCCGCACTGCGCGTGGATCCTAAAGCGACCGCAGCCGGGTCCTCAGCGCCCCTCGGGGCGCATGTGGGGGAACAACAGCACGTCGCGGATGGAGGGCGAGTCCGTGAGCAGCATGACCAGCCGGTCGATGCCGATGCCCTCGCCCGCCGCCGGTGGCATCCCGTATTCGAGCGCCCGAATGTAGTCGGCGTCGAAGTGCATGGCCTCTTCGTCGCCGGCCGCCTTTTCGCGCGCCTGCTGCCGGAACCGTTCGGCCTGATCCTCCGGATCGTTGAGCTCGGAGAACCCGTTGGCGAGCTCGCGACCCGCCACGAAGAACTCGAACCGGTCGGTCACCTCCGGGTTCTCATCGTTGCGCCGTGCCAGCGGTGACACCTCGGTAGGATACTGGGTGATGAAGGTGGGGTCCTGAAGGCGCTCCTCCACCGTCTTCTCGAACAGCTCCAGCTGCAGCTTGCCCAGCCCCCAGGTGGGCTTCACCTCCACACCGAGGGCCTCCAGACGTGCCCGTGCCCGTTGCCAATCGCCGATGTCGGCCTCGGTCCATTCCGGATTGTAGGCAAGCAGGGCCTCCCGGAGGGTCATCCGTGCGAAAGGCCTGCCGAAGTCGCACACCTGTCCCTGGTAGGTCACCTGCGTCTGCCCGAGGACGTGCTCGGTGAGGCCGCGCAGCATCTCCTCGGTCAGGTTCATGAGGTCCTCGTAGGTGGCATAGGCCTCGTAGAACTCCAGCATGGTGAACTCCGGATTGTGCCGGGTGGACAGCCCCTCGTTACGGAAATTGCGATTGATCTCGTAGACCTTTTCGAAGCCCCCCACCAGCAGGCGCTTGAGGTAGAGCTCCGGCGCGATGCGCAGGTAGAGTTCCATGTCCAGGGCGTGGTGATAGGTGACGAAAGGCCGCGCCGTGGCCCCCCCGGGCAGCACCTGCATCATCGGGGTCTCTACCTCGATGAATCCACGATCGTCAAGGAAGTCACGCAGATAACGAATGATCCTGCTTCGCGTCCTGAATACAGCACGGACCTGCTCGTTGACGATCAGGTCCAGATACCGCATCCGGTAACGCTGCTCCTGATCGGCCAAGCCGTGGAACTTCTCGGGTAGCGGACGCAGGCTCTTGGTGAGCAGGCGCAAGGTGTCCACGTTCACCGACAGCTCGCCGGTCCGCGTCTTGAACAGCAGCCCTTCGGCCCCGACGATGTCACCCACGTCCCAGGTCTTGAAGTCGCGGTAGAGGGCCTCGCCCACGTTGTCGCGTCGGATGAAGAGCTGAATACGCCCGGACATGTCGAGGAGGTCGGTGAAGCTCACCTTGCCCATGACCCTTTTCGACATCATGCGCCCTGCCACCGACACGCGAATGGGGGTCCGTTCGAAGAACTCCGCCGGTTTGGCGTCGTAGCGGGCGTGCAGCTCGGCGGCGAGGTGCTCACGCCGGAACTCGTTGGGAAACGCCTGGCCACGCTCCCGCAGCCTGCGCAGCTTCTCGCGCCGCTCGGCAATCAATCGATGCTCGCCCGCGGGCGTCGTGTGTTCTGCCATGGTCTCGGTCATGTCTGCTTCGGTTCATTGGCCGCAGCCGCCAAACACCGGGAGCCGCCCGACGGTCGGCGGGCCCGCCCGGCCTCTCGGCCCCGGCGGCCGGAATCGGCGGATCAGAGGCCCGATTTGAGGCTCGCTTCGATGAAGGGGTCCAGGTCTCCGTCGAGCACCGCCTGTGTATTGCCCATCTCAACTCCAGTGCGCAAGTCCTTGATCCTGGACTGATCCAGCACGTAGGACCGGATCTGGCTGCCCCAACCGATGTCGGCCTTGGAGTCCTCCAGCTTTTGTTGCTCCTCGCGCCGCTTCTGCATCTCCAGCTCATAGAGTTTGGCCTTGAGCTGTTTCATGGCGCGATCCTTGTTCTGATGCTGGGAGCGCTCGCTCTGGCACTGGGTCACCACGCCGGTGGGCAGGTGGGTGATGCGCACCGCCGACTCGGTTCGGTTGACGTGCTGGCCCCCGGCACCACTGGCGCGGTAGACGTCGATGCGCAGGTCGGCCGGGTTGATCTCGATCTCCACCTCGTCGTCCACCTCGGGGGAGACGAACACGGCAGCGAACGAGGTGTGGCGCCGGTTGCCCGAATCGAACGGCGACTTGCGCACCAGGCGGTGCACACCGGTCTCGGTGCGCAGCCAGCCATAGGCATAGTCGCCTTCGAAACGCACCGTGGCGCTCTTGATGCCAGCCACCTCGCCGGGGGAGAGCTCCACGATCTCGGTCTTGAAGCCATGGCGCTCCCCCCAGCGCAGATACATGCGCAGCAGCATTTCGGCCCAGTCCTGCGCCTCGGTACCCCCCGAGCCCGCCTGGATCTCCAGATAGGCGTTGTGGCTGTCCATCTCTCCGGAGAACATGCGCCGGAACTCGAGCTGTGCCACGCGTGCCTCCAGCCGCTGCACGTCCTCGGCCACGGACTGGAGGGTTTCTTCGTCACCCTCCTCTTGGGCCAGGGCCAACAGTTCCTCGGCCTCCTGGAGCCCGGTACGGATCTCGTCCAGATTGCGCACCACGGACTCGAGGCTGGCCCGCTCCTTGCCTAGGCGCTGGGCGGTCTCCGGATCACTCCAGACCTCCGGGTTCTCGAGTTCCCGGGTGACCTCCTCCAGTCGCTCCCGTTTGGACTCGTAGTCAAAGATACCCCCTGAGAGCGGCCTCCCGGCCCACGAGGTCCTTGATTTGACTGCGGATCGGTTGAATGTCCATGTCCTGTCTTCCATCCTCTCGCCACCGGACGAGCCCGCACAGCGCCTCATCCGGCATATGTGATTTGATATATAAAACTTTGATTCACCAAGTCTTTAATCGTTCACGAACTGACCCCCATACTGGGTCTTCAGCCAGTGACGATAGCTGCCGTCGAGCACCGACCGCCACCAGGACTCGTGCTCCAGGTACCAGTCGATGGTCTTGCGCAGCCCGGACTCGAAGGTCTCGATGGGCCTGAAACCCAGCGCGCGCGCGATCTTTCCGGCGTCGATGGCATAGCGCCGGTCGTGGCCCGGGCGGTCTTTCACGAAACGGATCAGAGACTCGGCCGGTTCGCCGCGCGCCGCCGGACTCCTGCCATGGCGCCGCGCCAGCGCCGGATCGGCTTCGAATCGTGCATCCAGCAAACGGCACAGGGTGCGCACCAGGTCCAGGTTGCGGACCTCGTTGCATCCACCGATATTGTAGGTTTCTCCCGGGATCCCTGCATCCAGCACTGCCTCGATGCCTCGGCAGTGGTCCTCCACATACAGCCAGTCGCGCACCTGTCGCCCGTCCCCGTAGACAGGGATCTCGCGCCCTTCGAGCACATTGATGAGCGTCAGCGGGATCAGCTTCTCCGGGAACTGGAACGGCCCGTAGTTGTTGGAACAGTTGCTGGTGGTCACCTGCAGGCCATAGGTGCGGTGGTAGGCACGCACCAGATGGTCGGAGGCCGCCTTGCTCGCCGCATAGGGGGAATTGGGTGCGTAGCGCGTGCGTTCGTTGAAGGGAGGGTCCTCGGGTCCCAGCGACCCATAGACCTCGTCGGTGGAGACGTGGTGGAAGCGATGTGGGCGACCATCACCTTGCAGCCACACGGCCCGCGCCGCTTTGAGCAGTGCGTGGGTGCCGCCCACGTTGGTGTCGATGAAGGCGTCCGGTCCATGGATGGAACGGTCCACATGACTCTCGGCAGCGAAATGCACCAGCGTGTCGATGGCCTCGGTGCGCAGCAATGCCTCCACGGTCTCCGTGTCTCGGATGTCCCCGTGCACGAAACGCAGGCGCGGGTCGTCGGCCACCGCCGCCAGACTCGCCCGGTTGCCGGCGTAGGTGAGCGCGTCGAGGACCACGACGCGGTCCTCGGGGTGGCGAGACAGCCAGTACAGAACGAAGTTGGCACCGATGAAACCGGCGCCACCGGTGACGAGCAGACGGCGACCCATGTGCGGATGCCTCAGCGGGCCTCGGGTTCCTGGAACATCTGTCGCAGACGCACCCGCCAGTGTACCGGCTGCTCCGCCAGGAGTTGCCAGGTCCGGCTGGCGTCCAGGACGCTGAAGCGGGGGCGCGGGGCCGGCAGCGGATAGGCTTCGGTGGGGATGGGCCGTACGACCGCATGCCGCTCCAGGTGGCCGCTGGCTCGTCCCTCTTCGGCGATGGCCACGGCGAAGTCGTACCAGCTCGCGCTGCCCGCGTCGCAGTAGTGGAGCACGCCACGCAGGTCCGGGTGCCCGAGGACCAGCGACCACAGAGCCCGTGCCAGGCCCCGTGCCCAGGTGGGCGCCCCGAACTGGTCGGCGACCACGCGCACCTCGTCACGTTCGGCCATCAACCGCAGCATGGTATTGACGAAGTTGCGCCCACCCCGGGCATAGACCCACGAGGTACGCACCACGAGCCCGGCACAGGGGGCGTCCAGCACGTGGCGTTCGCCGGCGAGCTTGGACCGGCCATAGACGCTCAGTGGCTCGGGCGCGTCCTCGGGGCGGTAGGGTCGGCACTGCGAGCCGCCGAACACGAAGTCGGTGGAGACATGGATCAGGCGCGCCCCGGTCTCGGACGCGGCCTCGGCCAGATGGGCCGGTCCCAGGGCATTGGCGGCGTGGGCCACCTCGGGCTCATCTTCCGCGCGATCCACGGCCGTGTAGGCCGCTGCATTGATGATCACGTCGGGGCCCATCCGGCACACTGCCACCAGGGTGTCCTCGCGACGGCCGATGTCGAGTTCGGCATGACGGACACCCCTGACCTCCACGGCCGGGGGTGCCGTGTGGATCAGTTCCCGCCCCAGCTGCCCGCCGGCACCGGTCACCAGCACCTTCATGGAAACACCTCCGCCTCGGCCAGGGTCAGGCCAGCGGCGTCCTTCGCCGAAACGATGGGCGCCTGACCGGGATGGAGCGGCCATGCGATGCCCAGCGCGGTATCGTTCCAGCGCAGCGTGTGCTCGCATTCCGGAGCGTAGTAGTCGGTGCACTTGTACACGAATTCCGCCTCCTCGCTGAGCACGTAGAAACCATGGGCGAATCCGGGCGGGATCCAGAGCTGCCGCCTGTTCCGCGCCGACAGTTCCATCCCCACCCAACGCCCGAAGTGCGGTGAGCTGCGCCGCAGATCCACGGCCACATCGTAGACCGCGCCCCGCACCACACGCACCAGCTTGCCCTGGGGATGGCAGAGCTGGTAGTGCAGACCGCGCAACGTACCGCGCACCGACAGGCTGTGGTTGTCCTGGACGAACGAGGCATCGATCCCGGCTGCCTGGAACCGGGCCGCGTGCCAAGTCTCCATGAAGAAGCCGCGGGCATCACCGTGCACCGTGGGCTCGATGAGCATCACGTCGGGGATGGCCGTGGGCGCAAACCTCATGCCAGGGTGGTCTCCAGCACCGGCTCCTCCAGGAGACGCTCCAGGTAACCGCGGTACTCGTTGTCGGTGAACCGGCGTGCCAGATCGGCCAGCTCCTCAGCGCCGATGTATCCCATGCGGAAGGCGACCTCCTCGGGACAGGCGATCTTCAGGCCCTGGCGTTCCTCCACCGTGCGGACGAAGTTGGAAGCGTCGAGCAGTGAAGCGTGCGTACCCGTGTCCAACCAGGCCACCCCTCGCCCGAGGACCTCGACGTGTAGCGCCCCCCGCTCCAGGTAGCGGCGGTTGACGTCGGTGATCTCCAATTCCCCCCGCGCCGAGGGCTGTAGGCTTCTGGCCACTTCCACCACCCCGGGGTCATAGAAATAGATGCCCGTGACCGCGTAGTGCGAGCGGGGGCGCGCCGGCTTCTCCTCGATGTCCACCACTTTGCCCTGCGGGTCGAAACAGACGACGCCGTAACGCTGCGGATCCTTCACGTAGTACCCGAAGACCGTGCCGCCCAGACTGCGGGAGGCCGCCCGGCGCAAGATTCGTCCCAACCCTTCCCCGTAGAAGATGTTGTCCCCCAGCACCAGGCA
>JALVEU010000069.1 GCA_027030565.1 Gammaproteobacteria bacterium
ACTCGAAAACGGTAGAGCGTGCCTGCGAGGTCTCCGACCTCGACTTTCCGGACGAGCAGTCTGCGGTGGAGCGGGCCCGGGAGGCGCTGCGCCAGCGGCACCGGGCCCGGTACCGGAACGGCGATGACCCCTTGGAGCCCCTGGTGCTGCGGGCCCGCGCCGGCGAGTGCCTGTTCGTGCGGCTGGTCAACCGGCTGGGCGCAGCACCCCCGGACGATACGGCCGACGCGGACCTGCCGCGCATCACCAGCCTCAATCTGTCCGATTTCCGGGTGGGCAACGAGGTCTCCCTGTTCCCGCAGCTCGTGTCGGTCAACGTCAGCGAGTACGGCGGCGCCCGGGTGGGCTATCGGGATCAAGAAGATGAGGCGAGCGCGCAGACGGCGCCCCCCGATAAGGACCTCACCGACGACCGCGAAAGCGCACGCACCTACATCTGGTACGCGGGCGTCATCCGACCGGTCGCCACCGGGGAGCCCGGCCAGTATGTGTTGCACGCCGAGCCCCGGGCCTTCGCCAATCCGGTGCCCCTGGTCTCCATGGGGGATCCACTGGAGCACGGCGAGCAGGGTCTGGTGGGGGCCCTGATCGTGGAGGAAGCCGATGCCACACCATGGGTCTGGGACGAAGCGGGGTCCGGCTGGGTGGAACGCTGGTACGGCGGCATCGAGGCGCGCATCGAGCGCGCGAAGGGACGCGACTTTCGGGAGTTCGTGCTGGTCTATCAGGACGGCCTGAATCTGCGCCGGGGCGGAGCGCCGCTGCCCGACTGCCTGATCTGCGACGACTCCTACGATCGGGGCGAGAAGGCGGTGAACTACCGGGCCGCACCATTCTGGGCGCGTCTCGGCGCAGAGCCGGAGAGCCAGCTCAACACCTTCGAGTTTCCGGAGCGCTTCTTCGACCCGGGCTGGAAACCGCTGGCCACGCCGGTGTTCTCCGCGAAGCCCGGGGAGCAGGTGGTGTTCCGCGTGGTACATCCGGCCGGGCGGGCACGGCAGCGGGCCTTCATGGTCTATGGGCACGACTATCCCGATCTGCTGCCCCAGTTCGGCTCGGCACACAGTGTGCTCATGGCTCCGGGCAAGGGTGTTTCGGCGTGGCTGGACGAGAGCGGCGCCGACGGCGAGAGCGGCGTGCACGCGGGCCGCTGGCGGTGGCGCGACGGGCCGGCGCAGCACTTCTCCAGCGGGGTCTGGGGCCTGCTGGAGGTGCGTTGAGCGCCATGCGTTGCGGGTGGTGGATGCTGGTCGTGGCCTGCTGGACGCCGGGGGGGCTGTCGGCGGGTCCCGAGTTCGAGATGCAGATCATGGCGCGCGACGCCCCCGAGCGCGCGGCCCAGGCGGGCGAGACGGCGATCCTGGCACTGGAACTGCGCGACGGTGCCACTGGTTACCCACTGTCGGGCCTGCACCCGGGTGTGTGGATCCGCCCGGCGCGGGCCGGCCGCAGCGCCTGCCGCACGGCCATCGGCACCTATCTGGCCACCGGCGCCAACGCGACCCGCGACCTGGATCTCAACGGCTACCGGTTCGTGCTGCTGGGCGCCGACGGTGCACTGAGTGTCATCGACCCGCGTCTCGACCTGGCCAGCAGCAATCTGCTGTGGCTGCGGCGGCTGGGGACCCAGCCCGTCGACTGGACCTTCGACCACGGAGGCGCCCGGGTATTCGTGGCCCTGCCCGAGGCGGTCAGCGCCCTCGACCTGTTGACTGGGGCGGAATTGTGGCGGGTCACGGTCCGGGATGGGCGACGCCTCGTGCGGGATCCGGCCACGGGCCGGATCTGGGCGGTGACCCGGGACGCGTTGCTGGTGCTGGAGCCGGCGCGGGGCGCGGTGCTGCAGCGGATCCCTCTGCCGGAGGTGCCTCGGGACGTGGCGGTGGAGGGGCCGGATCGCCGAATGTGGGTGCTGGGGGCCGGCCACGTGGTCGAGGTGGATCTGGCGCGGATGAGCGTGGTGGAGGACTGGACCCTTTCCGATGCGGCGCAGGCTGTGGTGTACAGTCCAGCCGCGGATGGCATCGCCCTGGCGCTGAAGGACGAACCGCGGCTGGCGCTGCGTTTTCTCGACGCACCGGATCGACGCCCGTCCGTGGATCTGGCCGCACCCGCCGACCGGCTGGCGGTGTCTGCGGACGGGCGCTGGCTGTTCGCGCTGCATCGCGCCAGTGGCACCCTGTCCATCGTGGACTGGGCCCGGCTGCGTCTGCGCCATGTGCTGGTGTTTCCGGGGCGGCCGGACCAGATGGCGGTGAGTGAGGACTACCTGTACCTGCGCGAGACGCAGGCCCCGCGGGTGTCCCTGGTGCACATCTCCAGCCTGGACACGGTGCCGGAGCCGGGCGTGTTGGACGTGGCCCTGGGATCGCGGGCCCCGGGCGCCCGTGGCTCCGCGGGTGGACCATCCGCAGTAGTGCCGTTGCCGGAGGGTGGCGGGGCGCTCATCGCTGCGACGGCCGACCGGACGGTCTTTCTCTACCTGGAGACCGGGATGCAGGCACCGAGCAATGCCTTCCGGGTGTGGACGGAGGGCCCACTGGCCGTGGCCATTCACGACCGCACCCTGACTGAGACACGGCCCGGTCACTACGAGGCCCCGTTGCGGCTGCCGCACGGCGGACGCTACGAGCTGCTCCTGCATCTGGCCCAGCCACCGCTCGCCGAGTGCCGGGAGTTCACGGTGGCGGGCGAGGGGATGCCGGTGGAGCAGGTCCATGCCCTGCCCAGGGTGGAGCTCCACATGGAGGGCGAGGTGCAGGCGGGCCGGCCGGCCTCCGTGGCATTGCGAGTGGCCGACGGCGCGGGGCGGGTGCTGGAGGACCTCCACGATCTGGAGCTGCTGTTGATGGACGTCTCCACACACGCGTATTGGCGCGGTCGGGGGGCTTACGAGGGCGGCGTCTACCGGTTCCGGCCGCTGCTTCCGTATCCCGGACGTTATCGGGCCTTCGCGCGAAGCGTACAGGGCGGATTCGGTTACGAGGACGTCCACCTGCCCGCGGTCCAGGTATTCGGAGACCGGTCGTGAAGGGGTACCGCAGGGCTTGGTGGGTGGTGCCGCTGGTGCTGGCACTCGTGGGGCAGGTTCGGGGCGAGCGGCTGCGGTTGCCCGACCTGCCGGTGCTGACCCAGGCGGGCACGCGCCTGGCGTTTCGCAGCCAGGCCATCGGCGATCGGCTGGTTGTGGTGAGCGCGGTGTACACCGGCTGCAGCACGGTCTGCCCCCTGACCATCGCCATCTTCCAGGTCTTGCAGGCGCGTCTCGGGGCGCGTGTGGGCAACGGGGTACGGCTGCTCACCGTCACCCTGGACCCCGAGCACGACACCCCGGCGCGACTGGCCGAGGCTGCGCGGGAGGCCGAGGCCGGCCCGAGCTGGCTGTGGCTCACGGGCCGCAAGCCCGACCTGGATCGGATCCTGTACGCCATGGGCGCCTACAGCGACGATTTCACCGAACACCCGCCCTTCGTATTGGTCGGCGACGGAAGGCGGGGCGTGTGGCGTCGGCTGTTCGGTTTTCCTTCACCCGAGGAGCTGGAGGCCGTGCTCCTGGAGCTGGAGCAGGACCGCGGTGCGGGTGACCGATGAATCCCCGGTGGGTCATGGGGCTGGCTGTGTTGTGGATGCTGGCCGGTGCCGGGCGGGCAGGTGTCTCCGGTGGCGACCTGTACCGCGCCGGTGATCCCGCGGTTCGGGTACGGGTGGGTGGCGGGCTGGAGCTTCCCTCGACGCGTTTCCCCTGTGTGCATTGCCACGGGCCCGATGCCCGTGGCGGTCGGGAAGGGGGTCTGGACGTCCCCGCCATCGACGGACGGAGTCTGCAGACCGCGACGCCGCCCTACGACGAGGCCGGCTTCCTGCGCGCGCTGCGCGACGGCATCGCAGCGGACGGCCGCATCTTACATCGGGCGATGCCGCGCTATCTCATCGGTCCCGAGGCGGCGCAGGCCTTGTGGCGCTGGCTCCAGGGGGTCGCGCGGGCTTCTGCGCCCGGCGTGTACGCCGACCGGCTGGTGTTGGGTCTGGCACTTCCCGATGAGGGCCCGCTCGCCGTCCCTGCAAGGGAGGTGCGGGGCCTCGCGCACCGTGTGGCCGAGCGCTGGAACGCGGCGGGCGGTTTCTGGGGCCGGCGTGTGGTGCTGATGGACGAGGGCGCGGCCACTACGGAGCGTCCCGTTGCTGCGCGGGTGCTGCGCATGGTCCCGGCTGAGGCCGTCTCGCCGCTCTTGCCCGATCTGCTGCCCCTGACGGCGGATCGGACCGCGCGCAGCGTATCATCGTTGCTTGCCGACGACGATACGCTGCGCGTGCTCCTGGCCCAGCGCAAGGACGCGTTGCGATCCGCGGGAATGGGTCGCGTGTACGTGGCCGAGGATGCAGTCCGGATCCGAGAGATCCTGAGGCAGGATCCCGCGCCTGGCCTGCACATACTGGCGCCCCTGGATCGGGTCGCCGTCCAGCTCGATGCGCTACGCGACACAGGGCGTTGGACCCTGGAGCTCCTGGACGTGCATCCACTCCTGGACCCCGCGGATCCGGTCGCGCAGCGCTACGCGGCCGATGCCCGTGCCCTGGGGTTCGATCCCTGGGAGGCCGGGCTCGCCCGGCTGGCCTATGCCGGGCTCGAGCGGTTGGAGGCCGCCCTGATCCGGGCCGGGCGACGTGTGGACGGGGACCGCCTGGCGGCCGCCCTGCGTGCGGTTCCGCCCCTGGAGACAGGCCTCATGCCCGCCTCCGCACCCGGGAGTCCAGGGAACCTGCGTCTGTGGCGGATCGACTATCCATCCGGCGCGGTGCACCGGGTCGAAGCGGGGAGCGGCGCACCGGGGACGGGCGCTGCGCAGCCGATGCGCCGCACAGCGGGGGGAACACCGAGTGTGAAGTGATGCCCGCACCCGGCCGAATACACGGCCTGGAGCGGGGGAAGCCCTTCAGCCTCCCAGCTCCTTGATGTGGTTGACCAGCTCGGCGGCCATCTTCTGGCCGTCGCCGAACAGCATGCGCGTGTTGTCGGCGAAGAACAGCCGGTTCTCCACCCCCGAGAAGCCGGCGCCCCGGCCGCGCTTGATGACGATGACGTTCCTGGCCTTGTCCACGTCGAGGATGGGCATGCCGTAGATGGGGCTGTTGGGGTCCTCGCGCGCGGCCGGATTGACCACGTCGTTGGCGCCGATCACCAGGGCCACATCCGTGTTGGGGAACTCGGCGTTGATCTCGTCCATGTCGAAGATGAGGTCGTACGGTACGCCCGCCTCCGCCAGGAGCACGTTCATGTGTCCCGGCATACGCCCGGCCACCGGGTGGATGGCGAACTTGACGTCCACGCCTCGGTCCAGCAGCAGCTTGGCCAGCTCCCAGACCTTGTGCTGGGCCTGGGCGACGGCCATGCCGTAGCCGGGCACGATGATGACCTTGTCGGCATAGGCCATCATGATGGCGGCGTCCTGGGCGTCGATGGGCTTCATCTCGCCCGTGGTCTCCATCTGGGCGCCCTCGACACCGGTACCGAAGTGGCTGAACAGCACGTTGGAGAGTGGCCGGTTCATGGCCTTGGCCATGAGCTGAGTGAGCAGGCTGCCTGAGGCGCCGACCACGGTGCCTGCGATCATCATGGCCGGGTTGCCCAGGACGAAGCCTTCGAAGCCCACCGCCAGACCCGTCAGGGCGTTGTACAGGGAGATCACCACCGGCATGTCGGCCCCACCGATGGGCAGGGTCATGAAGATGCCGAACAGGAAGGCCAGGGCGAAGAAGGCCGCGAGCAGTCCTGCTCCGTCATAGCCATAGACCACGGCGACGCCGGTGGCCAGCGCGGCCACCAGGACCAGGATGTTGAACACCTGCTGGCCGCCGAAGCGCACGCTGCGACGGATCAGGCCCTGGAGCTTGGCGAAGGCGATCACGGAACCCGAAAAGGCGACGGTGCCGATCAGGGCCCCGAGCACCGCCAGGGCCTGCACCGTAAACGGCAGGTTCTCCCCGCCCACCGTGACGCCCACCAGCTCCACGGCGGCAATGGTGGCGGCCGAGCCGCCGCCCATGCCGTTGTAGATGGCGATCATCTGCGGCATATCGGTCATGGCCACCTTGCGCGCCCAGACCCAGGCGATGGCCGAGCTCACGCCCATGGCCACGAGCATGAGCACGTAGTTGTGCAGGCCCGGGAACAGGAAGGTCACGAGCGTGGCCACCAGCATGCCGACCCCCGCCCACACGATGCCGCGCCGCGCGGTGACCGGCGAACTCATCTGTTTCAGGCCGACGATGAACAACACCGCGGCCAGGAAATAGGCCCCTTGGATGAGCAGCTCCATCTACTTGCCCCCTCTGCTGGACTTGAACATCTCCAGCATGCGCTCGGTGACCGCGTAGCCGCCCACGGCGTTGCCCGCGCCCAGGAACACGGCGATGAAGCCGAGCGTCTGCTCCACCCAGCCCTCGGCGTGGCCCAGGGCCACCATGGCGCCCACCACCACGATGCCGTGCACGAAGTTGGATCCCGACATGAGCGGGGTATGGAGGATCACGGGGACCTTGGAAATGACCTCGTAGCCGGTGAAGGCTGCGAGCATGAAGATATACAAGGCCACGAAGCCTTCGATGACGAGTCCACCTTCCATTACTTGCCGGCTCCTTCGATCAGCTCGCGGGTCGGGCCATGGACGATCTTGCCGTCGCGCGTGAGCACGCTCTGGGCGATGATCTCGTCCTCCCAGTCCGGCGCCCAGTCGCCGTCCTTCAGGTGCGGCTGGACGAAGTTGAATAGGTTCTTGGCGTACATCTCGGTGGCGTGATAGGGCACCTGGCTGGGCACGTTGAGGGGTGCGTGCACCGTCACGCCCTGGAAATCGATGGTTTCCCCGGGCTCGGTGACCTCCGTGTTGCCTCCGCCTTCAGCGGCGAGATCCACCACCACGGCGCCCGGTTTCATCCCTTCCACCATGGCGCGGGTGATGATCTTCGGCGCCGGGCGGCCGGGCACGGCCGCGGTGGTGATGAGCACGTCGCACTGACCGATGAATCCGGCCAGCGCCTCCTGCTGCTGGCGCTTTTCGTCCTCGGTGAGCTCGCGCGCATAGCCGCCTTCGCCCACCGCTTGCACGCCGAGGTCCAGGAACTTGGCGCCCAGCGACTCGGCCTGCTCCTTGGTCTCGGGGCGCACGTCGTAGGCTTCGACGATGGCGCCCAGCCTGCGTGCGGTGGCGATGGCCTGCAGGCCCGCCACGCCCACGCCGATCACCAGCACCTTGGCCGGGCGGATGGTCCCTGCGGCGGTGGTGAGCATGGGGAAGAAGCGCGTGCACAGATCGGCACCCTGGATGGCCGCCTTGTAGCCGGCCACGGAGGCCTGTGAGGACAGGGCGTCCATGGACTGGGCGCGCGAGATGCGCGGGATGAGCTCCATGGCGAAGGCGGTGATCCTACGCTCCACCAGGGGGGGTACGATCTCCGGATGTTGATGGGCCAGCATGAACCCGATGACGGTGGCGCCCTGCTTCATCTTGGCGATCTCCTCGGGCGTGGGCGGCTGCACCTTGAAGATCAGGTCCGCCTGGCCGTAGAGCTGGTCGGCGTCCGGTACGATGGTTGCGTCCTTGAAGGCCTCGTCCGGGATGTAGGCCCCGGCCCCGGCGCCGGACTGGATCAGGACCTCCACGCCCGCCCGGGCCAGCCGGCTGGCCACCGCCGGTTCCATGGCGACACGCCGTTCGCCTTCGCGGATCTCCCTGGGCACGCCCAACTTGATCGCCATCATCCATCCTCCGAGCTGGCCGTGACTGCCAAAAAGGGCGCCCAGTTTAGCCCAATCGTCGGGGGGTTTGAACCGGCCTGGGTATCGGCACCAGGACCGTGTCATCGAGTCGGAACGAGGCCCGAGCGGGGCGGCGGGAAAGGGGGCCTAGATGGGCGTGTCCAGATCCTTTGCGGCGTCCCCGAACCCGCCTCTCGGGCCGTGGTGCCCATGGGTGATGCAGCGCCGGGCGCGTGCACCTCGCGGGTGTTCGCCGAAAGACGGCGCCGGCCCAGGGCAGGGATGGGCCCGTAGCGTAGGGGTGGAGGGGGAGGCCGAACCCACGCCTCCGGCCCCCACCGGGTCCGGGCGCGTATAGGGATGGGGCTCGGTCGCAGCGGCCGCTGGCCGGTCAGCGCAGGAACCGGCCCAGCAACGTGGGTTGGGGCAGCATCGTATCGTCCAGCTCGACGGTCACGATCCCGGGCGTCTCTGCCACCGCCTGCGGAAACAGTAGGATGCAGAGCACCACCGGATGCGGCCAGTCCTGGCGGGCCAGTACCCGCAGCCAGGCGCGGCGCTCGGAATCGGTCTTCGCCGCGAGCAGCGCCTCTACGTTGAACGCTACCACGCCGCCGTTCCGACTGTGCCCCTTCAGCTCCAGGGTGAGCTGCTCCAGAGGAATGGCACCGGCCTCCCAGCCATAGCCCTGCATCACTTCGCGGCGGAAGTCGTGAAAGGTGTATCCCAGTTGGTGGGCCAGGTTGCGGGCGAGGTCGGGCCGGTATTCCGGGAATACCGCTGCCACGACTTTGTCGTGGGCCACGGCGGCCGCCACGGGGTCGGTCCAGTTGGCCTCGAACGTCTGTGCGAGTGTGTTCATGTGTACACCTGATAGAGTCGTGCGGGGTGGTTGACCTGCCGGCAAATGGGACAGAGGGCATTGCCGGTGCCCGGGTCTCCTTCGCGCGGGAGGTGGAAGGGCGCGCCACAGGCACGGCAACGGCGACCCACCAGCGGCAGGCTCCATTGGGGCGCCTCGACGTCGCACTCCACGGCCACGGCATGCACCTCGCATACGTCCACGCAGGCTCCGCAGCCGGTGCAGGCATCGGGGTCCATCTCGTAGGCGGGGGCCTTCTCGTCGAGCGTCAGTGCCTCATGGGGACAGATGCGCAGGCAAGCGTCGCAGCCTGTGCAGCGTTGGGGATCGATGCGCGGTGCGTACAGGAACCAGGTGCCCGGGCAGCCCTCGGCACCCAGACGCTTGGCCACCGGTCGCGTGGGGTTGCCGGACGCCTGTGTCGGACCCTCGCAAGGGTCCTCCAGCGCCAACTCCAGTGCCTGCCCCGAGAGTCGGCGCAGGAATCCGCGTCGGGACAGCGCCATCTCCTGCCTCGCTCCACGGGTGCCGGCCCACATGGCCCGCCATCGGGGCACGGGCAGCTCGCGCCACTGCAGGGCGGGGAGCCGCCGGTCGTCGAGCAGGCGGTTGAGGCGCGCCAGCCGCGCGGACAGACGCTCTTCCAGCTGCCGGGTGCAGTCGTTGCAGGGCGCGGCGGCGGTCACCAGGTGGGTGACACCCTGGGCGGCCCAATCGGCGAGGGTGGCCAGGTCCAGCGCATGCAGGCAACCCACCTGGGCTTCCGCATCCACCTGGTCGATGCGGTCACAGGCCGCAAACACCAGACGCCGCCCCCGCCACTGGCGCACATCGGGTTGCCGGGGCGGGTGGATGGCCCGCTCCGGGCAGGCGGGCACGCACAAGCCACAGCCGTCGCAGCGTTCCGTGTCGATGCCGAGCAGCTCATCGTCGATCACCCAGGCCCCGGTGGGACACCGATCCACGCAGCGCCGACACTGCGCCTGCTCCAGCAGGCTGTGTACGCACCGGGTCTCGTCGACTTCGGGCGTATGATCCCCGGCGTGGCTGCGCAGCTCGGCGAGGACGCCTTCCACGGCCCCTTCCTCAGTGCGACAACACCCACTCGGCCAGTGTCTTGGCCTCGTCTTCGCTGACCGCATTGGGGGGCATGGGGACGGAGCCCCAGTTTCCGGAGCCGCCTTCTTTGATCCTCTTGGCCAAGGTCGCCACGGCATCGGCCTGGCCTTTGTACTTGGCGGCGACGTCCTTGTAGGCGGGGCCGACCACCTTCTTGTCCACGGCGTGGCAGCCGAGACAGCCCTTCTCCTGGGCCAGCTTGGCCGCGTCTGCCCAGACGCCCGTGGCGGCGAGGGCCGTCAGGACCCCCGTGAAGATGGAAACACGCAGTGACTTCATCTGTGAATCTCCTCGGTTGCTTACATCGCTTTCGGTCATCGACGGGTTCACCAGGTGGGACCGACCCCGGGCACATAGGCGGCCGGCTGTGCGAGATCCGGACGCTGGCCGGCGCGGGTGGCCTGCTGCATGCGCCGCTCGATCTCCTCGGGGTCGGGTCGGGGTTCGCCCAGGATCTCGGCCAACACGTCGCGGAGCTCGTCCAGGTAGGCGGCGGTGAGCAGCGCCAGTCCGGCGTAGAAGGGCTCCTGCGCCCGTTGCGCCACGCGCTCGGCGAACGTGCCGATCCAGCGCAGCGGATGCTCGTCCAGGAAGCGGGCCGGTTCGGACAACGGTGCGTCCTGTTTGCGCTCCAGGAGCTGGGCGACGAATTCGAGCTGATAGGCCAGATGGTCATCCGACCGGCGGCGCCAGTCCGGCACACTCAAACCGTAACGCCGGTACCAGGAGCGGACCTGGAACATGGGCTCCTGCATGGCCAAGTGGTCCTCGTCCAGCCAGACCGACTCGAAGGGTGAGGCCTGGTAGCTGTGATTGAGATAGATGGCCGCATAGTCTGCAGCCAAGGGATCGAGCAGCTGCTCCGGTGTGGTCTCGGACCAGCTGGCCACCACCTGGCCGAGAAAAAGGAGGGCGTCCCTGCCCGAACTGCCCTCCAGCCGCAGTCCCAGATCGCGGGGGAAATTGGCCTGTTGCAGGGCTTGCAGCTCCGCAGCCTCCAGCTCCCGGTCGTGCAGCCGCGCCAGGAGCCGCAGATCGCCAGCCACCGCCTGCCGAAACGCTTGCAGATGCTGCTCGCTCATGTGTCCACCCTGCCCTTGCTGTGTGGCACGAAGACGATGGACGGATTGGTGAGGTTGGGGTCGGCCATCCCCTTGACCTGCCGCACGGGGGTCTCGTATTCGCTGATCGCGGTAGTCGGCCACTTGTTCTCACGCAGCTGGTCGATGGGGCCGATGTCGAGCACCCGCATCATGCAGGCCATGACGCAGTAGGGCTTGCGGCCGGCGTCGATCTCGTCCACACACATATTGCACTTCTTGACCACATGCTCTTCGGGGTCGTACTGGGGTGCGCCGAATGGGCAGGCGGCCTCACAGCGCCGGCAGCCGATGCACAGTGTGGAGTCGATATCGACGATGCCGTCCTTCTTGCGCTTGAAGATGGCACCGGTGGGGCAGGCGGGCAGACAAGCAGGCTCTGCACAGTGGTTGCAGGACATGTTCACCTTGTAGGCGTAGACCTCGGGGTAGGTCCCGCCCTCGATGTACATGACGCGCCGGAACCGAGGGCCGGGTGGCAGCCCGTTCTTGTCCTTGCAGGCGATCTCGCAGGCTCGGCAGCCGATGCAGTCCACGTTGTTGTGGATGAAGCCGAGCTGCATCTCCGGCACCACCGGCTTGTAGACCACCTTCTTGCGGCGCTTGATGGCGGCCTTGATCTTGTCACGGTTGCGTTGCACGTTGGCGTTGGCCATGGGGCTTGTCCTCCTCTCGGCGGCTACAGGTCACGCCTGAACACGTGGGCGCGGGACGTGGCCAGCACATCCCATCCCGGCCGGTGCGCGAGCTTGGTCTTGCGGATGTTGACCAGGACGGTGTTGTAGGCGAAAGACCCGGCGGGGCTGGGCTCGTCCAGGGTGAGGACGTCGGGATTGCCGGAGCGGTCCACGCCGTTCTCGTCCGGATCGATCCAGGAACCCTCGTAAATGACCACCACGCCGGGCATCACACGCTCGGTCACATAGGCTGGTACCACCACGCGGCCTCGATCGTTCCAGACCTCCACCGTATCGCCGGTCTTGATACCGAGCTTCTTGGCGTCGGAGGCGTTGATGGTGACCTCCTGCTCGTAGGTCTCCCGCAGCCAGCTGCAGTTGTTGAAGATGGAGTGGGTGCGCCAGCGTGGGTGCGGCGAGATGAGATGGAACGGGTACTTGCTGGTCTTGGGACTGTTCAGCGACTCCCAGGGCTCGATCCACTTGGGGATGGATGGGATGTGATAGCCGTAACGGGTGCGCTTCCAGTCGGAGATGCGGGCCAGCTCCGTGCACAGGATCTCGATCTTGCCCGAAGGGGTCTGAAAAGGCTTGCCGTCACGGATCTGCTCGCGGAAGGCCACGTGCGGTTCTTTGAGCACGAACTTGTACACGCCGCGGCGCTTGAACTCGTCCCAGGGCATGGTCACGCCCTGATGGTGCATCACCTTCTGCTCCCACCACTCCCGCAGATAGGCCTCGTCCACCGCATCGGGATTCTGGAAGTAGCTGCGATCGGCCTTGGGGTTGTAGGCCTTGCCGAAGACGTCTCCCCCGATGCGATAGGCCAGCTCGGTGAAGACCTGGAAGTCGGTCTTGGACTCACCCAGGGGCTCGATCACCTTGGGTCGATGGATGTAGTAATGGCCCTTGTACCAGGGGAGGGCCACGTCGTGGCGCTCGAAGTGTGTGGCGATGGGCAGCAGATAGTCCGCGGCGAAGGCGCCGGTGGGCGTGATGGTCGAGTCCATGCACACGCACAGCTCGAGCTTCTTGATCGCAGCCAGTTCCTTGTTGATGTTGGTGAGCTGGTTGAACCAGTCCGAGCCCTGCCAGAAGATGCCCTTGATGTTGGGGATCACCCCGTCGAGCTGGTCGTTGCGCGGCCATAGCCCAGCCTCCTCCCGGGTCACATTCGGGTAGTTGAGGACGATGTGCGCCCAGCGGTCGGACTTGATGGAGGCGAACCAGATGTTGGCGTACTGGTCGTAGGGATAGGCCACCGCCTCGGCGTGCCATGCCTTGCCGACCCCCTCTGCGCAGCCACCCAGGATGCCGATGTTGCCGGTCATGGCCTGCAAGGCCGCGGCCATGCGACTGTACTGCTCCCCGTACGCATTGCGCCCAGGCGCCCAGCTGGCCTTGAGGGCCGCGGGCTTGGTGGTGGCGTACATGTAGGCGAGCTTCTTGATGTCCTCTGCGGACACGCCGCAGATTTCCGAGGCCCACTCGGGTGTCTTGGGGATCCCGTCGTACTTGCCCAGGATGTAGTCCTTGAAGTTTTCGCGCCCGTTGGGGGAGCTCTTCGCCCAAGCCGGCATGGTGCCTTCGTCCATGCCCTGGCAGAACCGGTTGATGAAGTCTTGGTCCTGGAGCTCGTTGGTGAAGATGTAATGGGCCATGCCGGCCATCATGGCCGCATCGGTGTTGGGCTTGATGGGGATCCACCAGGCGTCGTAGGCGGCCGCCGAGTCGGTGTACTGCGGGTCCACCAGCACGAACTTGCAGCCGCGCTGCTTGGCCAGGCGCATGTAGTAGAACGTGTTCCCGCCGTGGAACGTGTAGGCGGGGTTCCAGCCCCACATGATGATCAGCTTGGAGTGGGCGAAGGCGTCGTCCTCGTTGCCATCCTCGATGGTGCCGAAGGTCCAACGCGAGCTGGTGGTGGTGCCCTGATACGAGGGGACCGACCAAGAGGAGGTGCGACACCCGAACATGCCCAGGAATCGCCCGAGCAGACCCTCGATCTGGTCGGACTTGTGGAGCACACCGTAGGAGGCCCCCGCATAGCTCTGATCGAGCAGGGCCGTGGGGCCGTACTTGTCTTTGATCTCCAGCATCTTGGCGGCGATCTCGTTGAGCGCCTGGTCCCAGGTGATGCGTTTGAACTGACCGGGTTCGCCCTTGGGGTTGATGCGCTTCATTGGGAACAGCAGCCGCTCGGCGGAGTACAGACGCTGGCGATAGGAACGCCCGCGCAGGCAGGCGCGCAGCTGGGGCTCCTGCTCGGTGTCCTTGCCGAAATAACCATCCTTCTGATAAGCGCCGTTGTCGGTAGACAGGCGCACGATCACGTCGCCCTTCTTGTGGGCCACCAGCATGTGGCGTGAGCCGCAGTTGTGCGCACAGCTGGTGACCACCGTGGTCAACTGGTCGTCCTGTGGATACGGCTCGTAGGCAAAGGCCTCGGCCTTCTTGGGCAGGCTCACCAGGCCACTGCTCAGCGCCGCCGTGCCCAAGGCCGAGGTCTTGAGGAAATCGCGACGGCTGAGACGGATGCGCCGGGCCAGGAAATCCAGCGTTCGTTGTTCGGTCATGATGCCTTCTCCTGTCTTTCCTTCTGGGCGGGTTGAGCCTCAGGTCCGGTGTCGAGGCGGAAACGCGCCGGGGATTCCGTGGGACGGTCCTTGGCCCAGTCGGGCACGGGACCTTCGGAACCGGGCCAGGGATGACGCGGATAGGGATAACTCACCCGGAACCAGGCGCGTCCTCCATGGCAGCCGAAGCACACATCGGAATTCTCGGCGCCGGCCTGCTCGATCGCCTCGGGCTTCAGGAAGTTCACCTGATGACGGTTGGTACGGATCGTCTTGTGACAGGTCAGGCAGTCGTTGTTGAACAGCTTGGCGCTCTGATACCAATCGCCAGGGATGCCCATGACTTGGGCATCGAACTTCCCGTGGCACATGAGGCAGATCTGCGGATCCACCACCTTGCGCATGGTGAGGTCCGGCTGCGCCGTGGCCGAAGAACCGCTGGCCTCCTCACGCGGATCATGGCCTTGATGGCAGGTGTTGCATTTGAGATTCATGACCTGCTTCGCCAGTGAGGTCACGAGGTGCCGGCGATGGAAGGTCTCCTGCGGGCCCTCGTAGGTCGTCAGGGTCTGATACCAGGCCAGCGTCTCTTCGGCCGGAACGCCGGCCGGTGTCTTGGGCAGCACCCGCCGGTCCAGGATTTCCTGATGGCAGGCCAAGCATTGCTCGTCTTTCGCCTTGTCGATGGCCGGCTTGAAATGGATGGGGTCCCAGCGGGCGGCGTGATAGGCCTCGGCCTTGCGCAGATCATCGTTGGCCTGCCCACCGTTGGCTTGCCCGGATCCGCCGGCCCACACCTGGGTGGTGCACAACAGGACCGCGGCGGTGATCAATCTCGTCCCGATCATTGCTTGTTCTCCGCTGGATGGGCGCAAAAAGGTGCACATCCCTGTGCATCAAGATCCCAGAGGTAGGCGCCCCGAAGGGCCGTTCGGG
Source organism: Gammaproteobacteria bacterium (assembly GCA_027030565.1). GTDB lineage: Bacteria > Pseudomonadota > Gammaproteobacteria > JAJDOJ01 > JAJDOJ01 > JALVEU01. Next base: position 15,027 of record JALVEU010000069.1, read on the forward strand.
ATTTTTTGCTCAGCTCTTGGGGGGCTTCCAGCCGCCCATGCCGGACATGCCGCTCATGCCACCCATACCGGACATTCCCGACATGCCGCCCATGCCGGACATCCCCGACATGCCCCCCATGCCGGACATCCCCGACATGCCGC